>JAYVNW010001252.1:0-1958 GCA_043758225.1 Candidatus Kuenenia sp.
AATTGGAGACAAGCTTCGGAAAATGGTGGAGCCGACAGCTGAAGTCACTGTATCGCAAACAGAATCGATCATTCGTTGCCGCACTTCCTGTTCGGACGAAGCGATGTCTGAAGTGCTGCGGCAATTGATCATCGCGGGTGACAAGATTGCACAGTTTCGTGAAGTGGCAGGTGATCTGGAAGAAGCCTTCATTTCTGCCGCTCGTGTTGCAGATGCGGAAAGCAATGGCACAAACCGCGTCACCAATGCAACTTCAACGGCCGCTCGGCAGACATCGGAGGCCGCTCGATGAACGGCTGCCTTGTCATTATTGAACGCGAATTGCTGGCACTGCTGCGTAGTCGCAAGACGTTGTATATCCTGGTCGCCACTGCGTTGGCATTTGCTGCGGTGGTGATCTTGAAGTGGCCTTCCAGCGGGATTTCGGATCTCAACGGACAACAGGCTCGCGAAACATGGCAATGGCTGACCTATGCCATGCTCGGCGCGGCGATTCTGATTGTTCCCGTTTTTCCATCGACATCGCTGGTGCGTGAAATTCGTGGGCGAACGCTGGAACTGTTGCTGAATTCACCGCTGACTCGTGCATCGATCTATTTCGGCAAAGCCGGCGCGATGCTGGGATTTGTGTTGTTGTTATTGTTTGCAACTCTGCCGGCGATGGCGTGTTGCTTTCTGATGGGTGGGCTGACCGCCAGTGACGTCCTGCGTTTGTATGGATTCCTGTTGTTGGTCTGTACTCAACTTATCGTCGTTGGAATTCTGGTCGGCACCTACTGTCGCAGCACCGAAGCCGCGTTGCGCTGGAGCTATGGCGTCACATTTGCTGTCACAATCGTGCCGACGTTTCCCGACTTCTTTATGAAGGGGGGCGACAGCCCAATTGCTCGCGGGGCTGGCTGGCTGAAGTTGATTTCGCCGATTCCATCCTTGATGCAATTGCTGCGACAGGGATCGCTTGACGGTTCCGGACTCGGCGAACATCATCAGGTCATGTTTTGGTATCTGATCTTCACGGGGCTGTCGATCGTTGCAGGCAGTCTTGTTTGCATGGTTCGACTCAGCCATTCATTGCTGGATCAGTCACGATCCCAGGGATGTATTACAGACGAACAATCACTTGGGATTCGTGCGGCTCGACGAGTTCTCTATCTTGTCGATCCTCAGCGACGGTCGGCTGGTATCCCGCTCTTTCTGAATCCAGTGATGGTGAAAGAATTCCGCTGTCGCCAATTCGGACGCTTGCACTGGCTGCTGCGACTTATCGCTGGTTGTGCGGTACTGTCGTTAATGCTGACACTGGCCTCTGCTGGCGGTGCGGAATCTCGCGGAGTCAACTTTACCGGTGCGATCATTATCATACTTCAAGTGGCACTCATCGTTCTGCTGACGCCTGGACTTGCCGCCAGCATGATTGCGGGGGAAATGGAAACCGGTAGCTGGAATCTGCTGCGTGTGACTCCAATGGGGCCCGGAAAGATTCTTCGAGGAAAACTCATCAGTGTGGTTTTGACACTGGCATTGTTGCTGTGTGCGACGCTGCCGGGATATGCGGTGATCATGCTAATTCAGCCAAATCTCCAGGCGCAAGTGCAACAGGTCATCGTCTGTCTTATTCTGGCTGCGTTGCTGGCGATGCTGATCAGTGCGACGGTGAGTAGTTTTTTTCGATCCACAGCTGTGGCGACGACCGTTGCCTATGGCATCCTGATTTCGTTATTTGCCGGGACAATGCTCGTCTGGGTAAATCTGGACGCTCCGTTTGGCCATTCGGTGGTAGAACGCACGCTTCAATTCAATCCGCTTGCGGCCGCTTTGAGTGCGATCGAGGCGAACGGATTTCAGAATTTCAATCTCATTCCATCAGCATGGTGGATCAGTTCGATTCTCTGCGGCCTGCTGCTGATCGTGCTGTACTTCCGAGTGCGTCGTTTGAGCCAGCCGGATTAATTTGTCTT
>JAYVNW010001253.1:0-5241 GCA_043758225.1 Candidatus Kuenenia sp.
GCGAACAGCGGTGCTGGCGCTCGCCTTAGGATCAGAACGTTGTGAAGCGATGCGTACTGCCGTACAATGAAAATGCTTTCAGGATGCAGTCTCCACTGCATCCCCGCCGCATTCGAAAAGGATCGTGTCCATGATCACAAACAATGCAGTCGCCCTAACGCTGGCCGACTTTCAAACTCAACTGGGCGACATCCCGGCAGAACGCATTCGACTTTCTCCGGCTCCTGGCACGGCGACTCAGGCCGATTGCATTGCGGCGAACGAAAACGAACCGCGAGGTCTTTGCGAACTGGTGGATGGAACTCTGGTGGAGAAAGCGATGGGGTTCGAAGCGTCTGTTGTGGCGATATCGATTTCATTTCTACTGAGAAATTTCGTTGCGACACATCGACTCGGTTTGGTCTCCGGAACCGATGGTTTCTTCAGCTTGCCATCGTCAACTCGCGCGCCAGACGTCGCGTTCCTCAGTCGGGACCGCCTGCCGAATGGCAGATTTCCTCAACAGGCTCATCCACAGCTCGCTCCGAACCTTGTCGTTGAAGTTCTGAGTCCCGGGAACACACGGGCTGAGATGGCTCGCAAGCGAATGGAGTATTTCTATGCCGGAGTCGAACTGATCTGGATGGTCGACTGCCCCAATCGTTCCGTTGCAATTTACACTTCCCCGACGGAATTCGTTGTCGTTGGTGAAGCCGACACGATTGACGGAGGAACTGTGCTGCCGGGATTTTCCTGTGCAGTGGCAGATTTCTTCACGGACTTGGACCTCGGAATGGTGCCATAGGGTGGGACAAGCGGCAGCTATGTTGCGCCAGCCCTCTGTTTAATGTACTCTACGTGGTCGAATTTGATATTCTTGGCGAGCTGCAGGGCGTCAGCCCTCCGAGTGCGATTGTTGATTGCGAAACTGGTCAGAACATTAATGAGACGACACGGAGGGCTGATGTCCTGCCGCTCGCCTTAAACTACCCCACCTTCTGAGCAGGTTCGAACAATGCTCCTACCCCAACGTCGCCTCCTGACCTGCTGTCTGATTTGCATCGGCGGAACTCTGCTGACATGGATTGCATCTACCGGCCAATTACTGTCTGTCGCCAAGGCCGCTGGTCAACCAGTCAAAGCGGACTCGGCTGCGAAGAATGATGATGCAACAGACGCCAAAGAAACTTTCTTCCGAGAGAAAGTTCTGCCGCTGCTGGAATCGCGGTGCTTCGAATGTCATGGACCCGATAGTGAGACGAAGGGCGACCTGAATCTTAGCTCGCGAGCCGCCGCTCTCGCCGGTGGCGAATCCGGTGCTGCGATCGTGCCCGATAAACCTGACGAGAGTTTACTCATTCAAGCCGTGCGTTATGAAGGCTTCGAAATGCCGCCTCGGAGCAGGATGCCGGATGAAGAGATTGAAATCCTGAGTCAATGGATCACCGACGGAGCCGTCTGGCCGGAAGGCGATGCTCCTGAACCAGCCGCCAAACCCAAGGCCGCGTTTCCGTTGCAGGAACGCATTGCCTCGCACTGGGCATGGAAGAAGATCGAACGGCCGACCGTTCCGGAAGTGAAGCAAAGTGAATGGCCAGCGACTCACATCGACCGCTTCCTGCTCGCCAAAATGGAAGCCGCCGAAATCGCGCCCGCGCCGGATGCGGATCGTCGAGCGATTCTGCGACGAATGTATTTTGATCTGATTGGATTGCCTCCCACCATCGAGCAGCAGAATGAATTTTTCAATGATCCCGCGGAGACTCCGGTCGCCATGGAAAAGGTCATCGACAAACTTCTGGCGTCACCGCAATATGGCGAACGTTGGGGACGTCACTGGCTGGATCTGGTTCGCTACGCCGAAACGCTCGGCCATGAATTTGATTATCCATTGCCGTACGCGTGGCGATACCGCGACTACGTGATCCGAGCGATCAACGCCGACGTGCCGTACAACGACCTCGTGCGAGAACACATCGCCGGTGATCTGATCGAGGCACCTCGACGCAATCCGGAACTGGGTTTCAACGAATCTATCATCGCCACGGGATTCTGGTATCTCTGCGAAGACAAACACGCTCCGGTCGATGTGAAAGGCGAAGAAGCAACACGCATCGACAACCAGATCGACGTCTTCGGCAAAACCTTCCTGGGTCTCACGATCGCTTGCGCTCGATGTCACGATCACAAGTTCGATGCAATCACGGCGGACGACTATTATGCGTTGTCTGGTTTCTTGCAGAGTTCGAGGCGGCGAGTGGAGTGGCTGGATGAAGATGACCAAACCGCAGCATTGCTCACCCAACTGCTCAAACAAAAAGCAACGGCCACAAGAGAGATCAATCAAGGTTTGGCGAACATAGACCTTGAAAAGCTCAAGAACAGCATGCTAGCGATTCTACAGGGCGATGACGAGAATGACGCAACTCTATCAGGCGAGTCGTTGCAGACGTTGAAGTCCATCCTGAATGATCAGAAAACACTCGACCTGTCAAATCCGCTTTCATTGTTCTCCGCTATTTCACGCCGGGCACAAGACAAATCAGTAGGTGCCACCGTCGATGAATGGGTTCAAGCAAGATCAAGAATACAAAAGCCTGAACGTGAAAGTACGGGCGTTCATTTGAATGAGGTGCAAGATTTCGATGGATGGACGCCGAACGGTTGGTTCGCTTACGGAAGCGGGATGTTTGACTACCTTTCAGCATATCAAGTAAGGCCCGGGTTCGGAGCGTTTATGACAGACCCAGAACAGAAATCGCTTTGGGATGCCGTGAACTCAGAAATACGTCACTATCGAGGGAAAGGTTCTGCACACTTAAAGTGGGATCCGTCGGGGATCGTTCCTGATTCGCGTGATTTCGTTAGTTCATCACAGTTATCCCCGCAACTCACGGGAGTTCTCCACTCAAACGAATTTGAACTCGCTGGTCCGGAAATCATGATTCTTGCAGCAGGCAAGAAATCACGTGTACGACTGGTGATCGACGGCTATGTGATGAACGAATTCAGTGAACTCCTTTTTAGCGGCTGTCGGCAGCCCATCGATACCGAAGGGCAATACCGCTGGATCCGGATAGCCGGCGACGTCAAACGCTATATCGGACATCGCTGCCACCTTGAATTTCTCGACGATGGCGACGGTTGGTTTTCTGTGCGTGAAGTCCGAATGATGTCGAACGACGGCCAGCCATTGGCACTAAAGGCCGATATCTGCTCCACTAATCGAAGCATTTTCGCAGCACCGGATTTCTCGTACGTCCGTTTGATCGACGAATGGATGAAAGTCGTAATCCAAGACTCCGAATGGGTATCGATAGCGTTGAAAATCCATCCACTTTCGCCAGAAAGTCTGTCAGAATACGATCATGCTTGCAAGGAGTGGATGAGACTTGCCTCAATTCCGCCCGTGATGGATTCGCCGGTCTTGACGATGTGTGATGGGACCGGTGAGGACGAGCATGTTTTCGTACGTGGAAATCATAAGAATCGGGGGCCTGTTGCATATCGGCATTTGCTGACAGCACTTGAGATGCCTGGCATGATGCCAATGACGTACGAAACAAGCGGTCGAATGGAATTAGCTGGTCGCCTTCTTGACAGCGACAATCCGTTTCCGGCTCGCGTCGCCGTGAATCGAATCTGGCAGCATTTGTTTGGGCGAGGGATTGTTGCGACGTCAGAGAATTTTGGCGTGCTCGGCGAAGCGCCGTCGCATCCGGAGTTGCTGGATTTACTGGCTGACGATTTTCGTAATGACGGCTGGTCGATCAAACGACTCATCAAACGCCTGATGCTGACGCGAGCGTATCGGCTCAGCAGTCAACGCAGCGAATTGGCCGAGGAAAAAGATCCGACGAACAAACTGCTGCATCGATTCAGCGTTCGCCGACTTGAAGCAGAAGTCATTCGCGATGAAATCCTGGCAATCTCCGGACGTCTCGATCCAACTTCGTTCGGTCCGCCTGTGCCCACATATCTTACCAGCTTCATGGAAGGCCGAGGCCGTCCTGGCGAATCGGGGCCGCTCGACGGCAACGGTCGCCGCAGCATCTATCAAAGCGTACGCCGCAACTTTCTGAACCCGTTCATGCTAGCCTTCGACACGCCCCAACCCGCCACCGCAATCGCTCGCCGCAGCGTATCGAACGTGCCGGCTCAATCGCTGATTCTGATGAACAACGAATTTGTTCATCAGCAGGCCAACGTCTGGGCCAAACATCTGCTGTCGGCCGGACCGCTCGATGACACCGCGATCGTCACCAATGCTTATCGAGCAGCATTCGCTCGGTCACCATCTGAAACAGAACTGGCCTCGCTCCTCGAATTCGCTCACGCAGATGCGAGCGATTCTGCGGATACCAACAAGACACTGCAGAACGAAACTATCCTCACCAACCTGTGCCACGTGCTGCTGAATCAGAAGGAGTTGTTATTCCTTGAATAGTCCGCGGTTTTGAGGAATGGCTGAGCTAATTTTGAAAGTCATACCTGAGCACACCCGCTATGGCTTCTTGTCTTTCGCTCCGGAGACCGAGCGCTGGTAGCCTTCGACCAGTTGTTTATATCGACTTGGCGGGGCTGACTGTCGTGTTGTCGTGTCCTGCTGGTCGCGATCGTAGTCCTTGCGGCCCTGACGCGTTTGTCCCGTTGAATTGATGTCGAGTCCTTTTAACATCGCATCGAAGCTCTTTTCCGAAATACTTTTTTCTTTCAGCTGCTGAGTGTTCAGTTCACGCTGTTCCAGTTGCTTTTGCATGCGATCGACAAACGATTTCATTTCCGCTTCGGTCCAGCCGAGTTCGTCGAGAAGTTTAGGATCGACTTTGCCGCGATCCAGTTCCTTCTGCAATCGCTTGATCGCCAGAGCCGCCGCGCTGGCGGCATCGTCGGCTTCAGGATCGGCGGGCTTAGGTGGTTTTACGTCTTTCGACTGAGCGTTGTCAGGACGTCCGTCGCCATCCGGCATTCCGCCTTCACCTTGACCCGGCTCGCCATCTTCATCGGGACGAGTGGTATTAGCCTCAGAACGGCCAATTTTCTTGGTTCTCTTTCCACCTTCACCGCCTTGACCAAGTGCGTCACTGCTGGATTCTCCTTCACCTTGTTTTCCAGCGCCTTCACCTCCATCGCCGCTTTTGCCCTCTCCTTTTTCACCACCGCCTTTTTCACCACCGCCTTTTTCACCGCCGCCTTTTTCACCGCCGCCTTTTTCACCGCCGCCTTTTTCACCGCCGCCTTTTTCACCGCCGCCTTTTTCAC
>JAYVNW010001254.1:0-2967 GCA_043758225.1 Candidatus Kuenenia sp.
GACTGTTGCATGGGTTCCATCTCCGAGCCATTCAGCCGACTGTCTTCCTGGCCAATGAGTTGATCGATGGGCCCGTCGGCGGCCCACGGTTGGGCCAACGCGGCATAGTCAAGGTGGAGCCTTTCGCGCAGCGAAAGCAGCAGACGCCACAGGCGTCGGACCTTGACGCCGCGTTACACTGAGAAAGCCGACGACGGGATAGGTGTTTCTAAAGTCCTAAAACCGAATCATGCACGCCATCTGCATTCGCTCACTGCATGGCTCTGCAGTCGAAGAATGCGATGACTGAAATGGACTGCCCGAGCTGTGAGCGTCGCTTCGCTCGAATGAAGAGATCCCGACCCCGTTCATGCCACAATTCCGGGCCATGATCAAGCGGTGGTGACGCAATGCTGCAACTGTGGCATTCTGCCTGAGCGGGGGAAAACGGACGCTGGCTCTGCGGGGACGCAACCAGCCAGGGATACTCTCGCCGAAGCGTCGGAGTGACGTTTGAGGTGAGCGTGACTCGGCGGCCCTGCCACCGATCACGCTGGCCTGTTTTCTTTGACCATTGGTGACGATTGAAAATCACCTGAAGGTTTTGCCCCGCGGTCTGGCAGTACCAAAGACCGCAACTCCCCGCCAATTTCGAGGCACCGATTTTGCAGCCCAACACTTCGATGCGAGCCCATGCCTTAAGAAAATCCCGGGGTCCGGGGCAGAGCCCCGTTGAGGACTGCTTCCGTCATCGTCGGCATTAGACCGAAATTCGTTCGACGATATTCCTTGTCACCCTCTGCATACGTCGGTCATACAACCGTGTCGTCCGAGGGTCGGCATGTCCGGCCAGATACTGGACATCAGCCAAAGGAACACCTTGTTCCAGTAGATCAGTAATTGTGGTCACTCGAAATGAGTGAGGCGAAAGACGCGCCGAAAGCCCCGCATCCCGCAATCGTCGCTTCATCATGCGCCCCATGTCGTCAGCAGTCATGGGATTCTGAGTCAGCCGCCGAGACTTTCGAACCGTGGTTCGGAACAGAGAAGAAGCGGGAACGGCATACTGGATTCCGCTGTGCTCCAGATAATCCGTGATAGCCAGGCTCAGGTCATGTCGCACGGGGATTTCACGAACCTTGCCGTTCTTTTCATGAAATCGCAGGCAGTACTGGTCACCGACATTGTAGAAATCCATCCGCCGGAGTTTCGCAACCGCACCAACACGAGCAGCCGTATAAATCAGAATCCCGATGATGGCTCGGTCCCTGCGTCCGATGTCGTGAGAAACATCAATGCACTTCAGCAATCGTCGAGCGTGCTCGATAGAAATCTCTGGCGTCTTCCCCTCGACTGCCTGATGCCGTTCCGTGCGAACCGACAATGCCGGATTGAGAATGACAACGTGCCGCATCACGAGTTCGTCAAAGAATCGTCGCAACGCGGCCAGATGCAGCTTCCGAGTCGGCGTAGATACGGTCATGGAATCCAAATACCGACCCACATCCGCCGGAGTGATCCGAACCAAATCAAGTTGCCGTCCGGCGCACCATTCCGAGAACCGTCTCACGGCATGAAGGTGCGCTTTCCGGGTGAACCTGTTACGAATCTTGCCGTGAAGAAACTCTTCAAAGGCAAACCTCGCCGCCGCGCCAGCGTTACGAATCAATTCCGGCAACTCCGCTTCCTGAGTCTGAATCAGCTCCGTGCAGTGACCGGTCAACCGCAACTTATCTTCACTTTGCATCGTCCTCCTTGAACACTCATGCGTCCGCTTGATTCGAGGGAGTCAGCATTGCTGCAGCCAACAACGCCTGACACAACTTGCAACCGTTGGGTGTATCAACGAAATCCTGAGTTCCCCATGCCGCCAATTCACACACCCGCCGACAGCAGGAATTCGGCAACCCCATGAGTTTTTCACAGTCCAGACCGTAACGCCGGATAACGTCTTTTGTCCAGCATCAATCGTTGGCTGGAACCAACATCGATCACTTTGTACGTCTCCTGAAATCCAGGGTTGTGCTGGTAATTGTAGAACATGTCCAGGCATAGTCGATTGGCTTCTGTTTCCAGCCTGCCCGCGAGATCTTCGCAGCGTGCAAATCCGCCGAACTGCATTTGAACTGGCTGAGCAGCCTGAACAGGATGCAGATGTGCGGTCTGAATCGTTGCAGGATTTATTCGCACTATTGGGGTCGGCGTATAGTAATGCGCATTGCCCTGAACATAGAACGAACCAGATTGTTGCACACTTTGTTGCGGCACAACGTAGTTCCAATTGCTGTTGCCGAAATTACTGCCCTGATGATGCACGACATGGTCATGGTTCCCGTGGTGCATCACATGGTCATGCTGGGCCAGTGCCTGCGAAATTGGCACAAAAGCGAAACAACTTGTTAATGCGCAGATAATGCGGATGCTGCTCATTTTGATTTACCGTCAACTTGTGAGGGATTTTGGTTTCGAAACAATGTGTGAATGGTCGGCGTGAATTTCTAGCGCTGTGTCGATTTCTTCTGCGTAGTGCTGCTTTTCGCCGAGCTTGACCCCGTCGATGCACCCAGTTGCCGCAGGCGATATTCGCCCATTGAAATGATCGAACGCGCGTTCGTGGCAACGCTGGCCATGTTCTGCAGTTCATGTTTCTTGCCGGTCACCGCAGTACCTGTCTGACGGCGGACTTTTTCTTCTTCCCGTTTCTTGTCGTTCGCGTCATTCAGATCCTGATGCGCGGCAGCCCAGTCCTTGTCGGCCTGATACATTTCCGTACGCACCTGAGAAAGATGGCGAATCGCGTCACGCATCGCTCTGTCTGCGTTCTTGTAGCGATTGTCGGCCTCAAGCCTGTCCCGCTGCGAATCAGAAAACTTCTGCAGGTCAGCCCTCGCGGCATCGATGCCAGGCGAAGTCTCTTCGAGTGGCAGATTGAGGACTTCATGAATTGTTAAATGGACAGCCCTTTTTGCGTCATCAACTGCGGCGCTG
>JAYVNW010001255.1:0-2913 GCA_043758225.1 Candidatus Kuenenia sp.
ATTCGCCGATGACTTCGCCATCGCCCTTACTTCCCACGGCACGCCAGACATTTCCGTCGATGTTATCACTGGCAAAACGTACAGAGCCGTCAGCCAAAACGATCTGTGCACCGCCAACATGATAACTTCTGGTCGCAAGATGGCCGCGGTCGAGACCTGTACCGCGAATGCAGTCATGCCGCCTTGAATTCGGCGTCAACGTATGCGAATAGTACGTTGGAATCACCAAGCCACGATAGTATTGCTTGCCTCGGTAAAGCCAATTCGTCGTCGCGGCATTATCACAAGCAGCCACGGCGATCGTATCTCCCGTGGCACTGGCATCCCATGTTCCGAACGCCAAATCTGTGGCGGTGTTATAGTACATCGGACTATTGACGGCCAGAACACCCTGTGTATTTCCTGATCCTGTAGATGGGCCAAGTCGGATTTCCGCAAATAGACCGGTGTTGCTCATTCCATCTGTGAAATCCCGAAACCTGGCACCATATCGACGCCCAAACGGCCCATTGTTGCTCGCGTAGTTTGCATTGTTCCCAAGGCTTTGAGCGTAGGTCGTCGTTCCACAACCATTTGGACACTGGGTTCCCGTGATTACAAATGCAGGTACACTTGGATGAGACGGGCAATTGAACATAGCCATGTTCTGTTGTCTTGCAGCCAGATTTGACGCGCTGGTGTTAATGTCTCTATTAAAGTCGAATAGGGCATATGCATTTCCCTGTTCGATAAACGGCATAATCATGGGAATTGGGGATGCATTGTTCGGTGTTGTCCCGCCGTTGAATGTTCCCGCAGGCAGAATCGAGTGCGTCGATTCATAGTTGTGCAGTGCCAACCCGATTTGCTTCAGGTTGTTTTTGCACTGTGTGCGGCGAGCCGCCTCGCGAGCCTGCTGAACGGCTGGCAGCAGCAATGCAATCAGGATGGCGATGATCGCAATCACCACAAGCAACTCAATTAGAGTAAAACCACGCGTCCGAATTTTCATTAGAAATCCTCCAAACACTCGACACAAAAAACAATACGATAAACGTGAAGAAACGACAGCCTCATCGTCTTTGAGGAACAAGTTACTCAGATCTCTATGCAGATCAAGTTGGCATTACAAATTCCATGCCACCGAATCATCAACATCGATTTATCTCAATCTGAATTGCAGATCGTGAAAACCATCCAAACATTCTGGTCAATAATTGACCATCAACTCTCTCATATTCGCGAATCAAATGCAATGGGTTGCTTGAATTTCGAGCAATTGCCTGCAATTTAATAGATCGATGGATCAGCATCTTTGCTTCCGTCTGAGTGCAGGAAGCGGAAGTCGCAGCCTTGGTGAGCTTGTGTGGTCTCGTCGAAATACAGTTTACCGTAACCTCGCGAAAACTTCGATTCCGGAGCTTTCCACGCGGCTTTGCGTAGCGCCATTTCTTCGTCACTGATCTCCAGTTGCAGACGACGGCTGGCAACATCCAGCGTAATCATGTCGCCGTCCTGGACTAGTGCGAGTGGTCCGCCGACAAATGATTCCGGCGACACGTGCAAAACGCAGGCACCGTAACTTGTGCCGCTCATGCGAGCGTCGCTGATTCGTACCATATCACGCACGCCTTGTTCCAAAAGGTACTTCGGAATCGGCAACATACCCCATTCCGGAATACCGGGAGCCCCGAGCGGCCCAGCGTTTTGCAGCACGATGATGTGATCCTTTGTTAATGCCGGCGATGGATCATCGATGCGAGCTTTCAGGTCAGGATAGTTCTTAAACACCGCAGCAGGGCCGCGATGCTGCAGCAGTTGTGCTTCGGCCGCCGCCGGTTTGATAACGCAGCCGTCCGGAGCCAGGTTGCCTCGCAATACTGCCAGGCTGCCGGTCGCACAGATCGGATTGCTGCGAACGCGGATGACATCTTCATCCCAGATTTTTGCTCCGTCGATAGCGGATTTCAGCGTCTTACCTTCGACTGTTTCAGCGTCCAGATGCAGTAAGTCGGCAATTTGTACCAAAAGAGCATTCAGGCCACCCGCATCGAAGAAATCTGCCATGACGTATTTTCCGGCTGGGCGCAGATTCGCGAGGACTGGCGTGCGTTGTGATGCTTTATCGAAATCTTCAAGTGTCAGAGGCACGTTTGTTCGGCCAGCCATCGCCATCAGGTGCACGATGGCATTCGTTGATCCACCGATCGCCATCAATGTCGTGATGGCATTTTCAAATGCCGTTCGATTAAGAATTTCGGAAGGTTTCACATTTTGCCATGCGAGTTCCACGGCCTGGCGACCCGTCATTGCTGCCATTCGAGCGTGACCGGAATGCGTGGCCGGGACTGAACTAGCTCCAGCGAGCGTCATGCCCATGACTTCCGCCAACGCTGTCATTGTTGAAGCTGTTCCCATCGTCATACAATGGCCGGGCGATGCTGCGATATGATCTTCCAGTTGACACCACGCTTCGCACGACAGTCGACCAGCGCCGCGTTCAGCCCAGAATCGCCAAACATCTGTACCACTGGCGAGTTGTTCGCCGTGCCATGCCGTTCGATTCATCGGTCCGCCCGGCATGACGATCGACGGAATATCCGCACTGAGCGCACCCATGAGCAGAGCTGGCGTCGTTTTGTCGCAACCGACCATCAGCACGGCAGCGTCGATGGGATACGTGCGCAGGACTTCTTCCGCTTCCATTGCCAGAAAGTTGCGATAGTACATCGACGTCGGCTTCATGAATGTTTCGCTGAGCCCCATCACTGGGATTTCAACGGGAAACCCTCCGGCCTGCCAAACACCACGTTTGATGTCTTCGACACGCTGCTTAAAGTGCGCATGGCAGGAAATCAGATCATTCCAGGTATTCAGGATGCCAATGACCGGTTTGCCCTCAAAGTCCTCCGTCGAGAAACCAGATTGTTTCTG
>JAYVNW010001256.1:0-5052 GCA_043758225.1 Candidatus Kuenenia sp.
GCGTTTGCGTTTGGCTTCAACGACTGCAACCGGCACAAGTCCAACGAACAAACAATAGTCAGCCGGGCCGCTGGCGGTTGGCCACTCGGCGATGGCAACGTTGCGTCCTTTGACCGGACGTGTCCCTTTGCTGTATCGCAGCGTTTGCGAGTCTGCTTCCCAACCGGCTTCGCGAAGTTGTGCGTCGATGATGTGACGAGTCGCTTCCTCGTCGAGATCGAGCTGGGCATCCTGTTGATTAGCAACGGCGATCGTCGCCTTGCGTTGTTCGGCAGGTGCTGCAGCCGCTTTCGCTTGAAGTTCCGCCAGTCTTTGTTGGAACTTCCCACGTTCCGCTTCGAGTTGCTGCTCACTCTCCGCAGCCAATTCCAATGCAGCGTCGAGGTCGTCGAATGCGAGTTTTGCGGCGGCTTCCGCCTCAGCTTTCTGACGTATCTCCGTTTGAAGTGTTGCCTGTAGATCCGCCGCTTTGTTTCTTGCGGCAACTTCCGCTTCTCGGAGTCGATTCAGTTCGTCCAGCAGGTCTTTTTCCGCTGTGGTGGGATCAGGTGGAACGACGAATGAGCCAGCGTCAAACTTCTTGTCACCTCCAAATGAGCGATGAAACCAGACAGCAAGTTTTCTGGCCATCTGAAGTTGATGCAGCGCTTCACGTCGATCGCCAGTATGAGCGTGAGCCGCAGCGTTGCCCGACTTCCGAAGGCCGTGGAATAGTTGGCTAACCTGCGGTCCCAACACACCAGCATTCCAGAGCTTGTCGAGCACGCTGAGGAAAGAGTCCTGCTGATCGACAGCAATGCCAGCGTAAGCAGCGCAGTGTTCTGCCAGCAGTTCCGCAAACTGACGCAATTTGATGAGGGAAGAATTCGCATCACCAAACACGTATCGCTCAGCAAGAGCGGCATGCGTCACCAATACATCATCGTGCTTCGCGAGGAAGCCGAAGTTTGGCGAGTTATATGACGACGACATGTGCTGGCCCCTGACTCAACTGGAACACCCCGACTACTTCGCGCCACGTTTCGGCTTCTGTATCTCTCTCAAAATGCGTTCAAGGTCCTTTCGCTTGTAAAGGCGATAGTTGTTGATCGGATGTCTGTGTTCGGGAATCTTCCCGGCAGCTCCCCAGGTGCGTACTGTGTTGGTGCAAACGCCAAGCATCCCTGCTGCGTCTTTTACACGGACGAACTCATAACGGGTTGCCATCGAAATCCCCTTTCAGGCGGTCGATTCGATCGAATCTGCCAGGAAGGAACCTTACCAAAGGATTCATAATTTCACAATGAAGTTGAAGCGCGATAAAGGACACGCATGTGTATTCGAGAAGCCTACGGGACTTAGCATTTCTTGCCGCAGAATTGCAGGTCGACAAAGCATGAACGGCCCCAGAGCCTCGTGTCGGACAGAGTAGATCGAGGTCTCGCATCAGATGCAAACTCTTCAAGTCGTAAAAAAACGCTCGACAGACCAGTATGCACCAGCCTGCCGAGCGTTAACATTGCGATGGGTTCGTCGCGTTATGACAGTGTCACCGCCTCCACTTCTGCCACGAAGCGGTTGCCGTCGTCGGCAAGGTACGATGCGACAACGTTGAACACGGCGTCACTGAAGCCTCCGATGTTCAGGATGTCACTTCGTTCCGTTGCCTGTGTCGATCCGTACGGCTGGATGTTGATACAAACCAACTTCGGACCGCTGATGCTTCCACCCTGCAGCCGAAACTGATTCTTCACAAACGCCTGCCATTCGGTCATGACGCCCGTCGAGCCGTTTGTACCGTAGGCGAATGCGCGGTTGGAGTAGACCCAGCTCTCGTTGTCGCTGACCAGTACGCATCCCGCAAACTTTCGATTGCGGTACTTCGTGTTGGCTTCACACAACGGGATCGAGCAGTCCGTTCCGCCACCGCCGAACTTCGCCAGTCGCTCCGACAGGCTCAGAATTGAGTCTGACGGATCCACGTTAGCGGCGTACGCCTTAGTATCGAACGGCACAACCACGCTGTCCGGATTGCGACGCAGAATCGCTGCAGCGAACAGAGCCGCCACATCCACACAACGCATCTTGCTCGTTGCACCGCGTCCACGATTTCCTGTGACCGGGCAACTCATTGAACCAGACGTATCCAGTCCAATGATGACCGGTCCCGGAAGTTCCGGAACGTTTCCGCACGCGATCTCCGCCGCCTTATGTAGCGCAGCCTTGATCTTGTGCGGTAGTTCTGCCGACGCATTCACGTACGCAGCAAGATACTGGTACGGGAACTGTCGCGAGCGAAGGATTTCGTCTGGGTCCGCAATGCGGTCGGCGACGTAGTCCACCATCCGAGCGTCATTCAGAACTTCGTGACGCAACAGCGTGTTCAGGTTCATACGCAGTGCCTGCGGTCCCATCTGGCGGGCAATCGCCTTCCAGACAAGCGGACTCTTTGCAGCATCCGCCAACAGATCCCATCGAACTGACAGGCCACCTGAAATCAGGGCCTGTAGATCGGCAGTCTCTGCCTGACGGTACGCAATCAGTCCCTGAACCTGTTCTGGCAGGTCAGCAACCGTTGCCGGAGCCCACTTGTCAATCTCCTTGTCGGTCAACCAGCCGAAAAGTGCGCGCCGAGCGTTGTCCTTTGGCGTTGGCCGAGCCATCCGCAGCACATCCCGCAGGCTCGGATCGTTTCCGATCGAAGCCGACAGCAATTTTCCAACAGAAGCCTCGTTCAGCCATCGCTGGAACGCACGCTGCAAGCTGGACGACAGGCCGGTCCGACCGAACTGGCCCGAGCGAATCATCTGAAACAGAGTGCGCAGAATGCGTCCGTTATCGACGACTCGATCGAACACCTGGTGAAACAGAACCGTGTCCCTCTTCGACAGTGCCAGCAGCAACGCCGCCGGCATGTCCTTCATAAAGGCACGCTCACGCGAATAAACTGCCAGCTTTGCCAGGAAGACACTGTCGTCAACCTGTGCGATCAGCTTCTGAAGTTCCGCAAGCTGATTCTCAGCGTTCGCATAGAACACGCCGTTGAAGCAACCCGTCGCAGCCATCTGCGCCAGCGCGTGCTTCGGCGTCAATTCGTACGCTCGACCACCGGCTTCGTTCACGGAATTCGTGCGCGGCAGCAGGCTCTTGAGGCTTGAAAATAAAGTGCTATTTGCCATCGTGGCCTCCTCTCTTGACAGTCGGCATCAAAACGATTCACAGAGGGCGAAGTGCTCTCATCAAATAGGGAAAGTTTCTCGTCCGACGAAGTGTTTCAGCGATCCAACGAAGGATGGTCAGAGTTGCCGGTCCGTAAAGGACTGGGAAGTACCGGCTTCCCGTGGCTACCGCAGGGCCGAAACCCAGCACGGTTCGTGGATGGACTCCAACACGGCAGTTGGATCGTTGATTTAGTAATAACCGACGAGGTTTTGATCAGAGACGTTTCGGCGTTCTCCCATTGAACTACGGCGCGTCAGTGTCGATTGGCGCCGGTGGGATTCGAACCCACAACCTCCGGGGTATGATCCATGTACTCCAATCGGCAGTCAGTTATATTTCCAGGTTGTTGGCTGCAGCAGATCGTTTTCTTGCCAGCCGCCAGATTTCCTTTGCACAATGGCGATCCAGTCGGACGACCTGTGTGAGTCGCAAGTCGAGGATTTCGACGGCCTTGTTCGAGCTGCGAACGTAAACGAAGGGCAGGCAAATGCCGATAATTTTCAGCGGATGCCCTGCTCGCTCCGGGATGTACTTCAATCGAATCAGTTCTTCGGGACGCAATGAAAGATCACAGCTATCCCACATAAACGAGGGCATTTCGCTGATGACGCTCAGAACGCTGATGAACTCGCCGATCTGCAAGTCTTCTCCCGCAACGCTGCGTGCGAGTGTTGGCTTTGTTTTGGAATGAACGCAAGTTTTCATTGGAGCACGTTTTTTTGAGAATGATCCGACAACGAATCGTCGAAGTTGTGGTCAGAGATAGGCTCCCAATTGAGCCCGCCCCGGTTGTTTGGATATGAATCGGGGCGATAAGGATCGAACTTACGTGTACTCTGAGCCGGCAGTCGCTGTTGTTTTCAATGTCCAACGAAGTGATATCGTGAGGTGCTTGCGCTACGGCCGTCCGTATCCGAGACGTGAATCCCTGATTGTTGACCGGCCCCATCATCTCGGAGAGATTCCGGCGCCATTCACTAGCCGGTTGCCCGGCATCGCTACCTTAGGACCGTCATGTACTCCCGACAGGCAGTTGGACTGAACGCTCAGGACACATCCGCGTCAAACGGGTTCAGTGGAATCATTCATTTCAAAAAGGCCCCAACGAAGTTTCGCCGAGACATCGTGCCGTTAGGCACACCTTAACAGGGTGGTGATGTAGTCTCGACAGGCAGTTGAGGTCAGTCAGTAGACCCACCAACGAAGGAATGGTTCGGACATTCCACATTGAAAAAATGTAGTCTGAACCTGCAGTTGGTTGGTCAGAGGCGCCGGTGGGAGTCGAACCCACTTGAAACTGTTTTGCAGGCAGTTGCCTTGCCGTCTGGCTCCGGCGCCAAGATCAAAAGAGTGTCCTCGCCAGGAGTTGAACCTGGTCTACGACCATCGCAGAGTCGCGTGCATCCACCACACTCCAAGGACATGTTCATTACCCCGCCGAGGAATCGAACCAGCAAGTGCGGACACCGCCCGATGAGGGCGGCTGAACTCCGCACGCGGTCGGAGAAATAGAGTTCGAAGACCACCGTGCAATCCTCCACACTCGCAGGGCATCTATTTTCCCGAGTGTCCCGACCCGGATTCGAACCAGGACCTGAACCTTCGGACGGTTCAATGCGATCCACTACACTATCGGGACGTTGTGTTCCTCAAAGAGCCGACGACTGGATTCGCACCAGCATGAACCTGTTTACAAGACAGGCGCCTTTCTCAGTCGAGCCACGTCGGCAATGTTTGAAAAAGGGGTCAGGAACGAATGGCACTGTCGGGATGTTGCTTAGCGGGTAGTCTGGTCTTTGATGAAGCGAGTTTGTTTTGTAGACTCACTTCATTGGAGACTGATCTCGATTA
>JAYVNW010001257.1:0-2733 GCA_043758225.1 Candidatus Kuenenia sp.
GCAAGACTCCGAAACGCTGGCTGCGTTTGGTAGATCGAGACGCAGGAAGACTCTGATTTCTGAGAACGGTTCGAGTCCCGATCATTCATACCAATCTCCCACAGCGACGCGATGAACCAGGGCGAGCCGGGAACTTGAGTCCTCAGATTACCACGGTGTCAACGCAGCCAATCAGGGGATCCTCATCCCCCGCTCACGAGGAATGATTGATTTTCAGATGCACGCGACATGATTGCCAATGACTGACGTCAAAAATCCGCTACCAACCAAGCACATGAGCAAAGATCAGCGGCACGACGATGGTGGCATCAGATTCGACAATAAATTTCGGCGTATCGATTCCCAGTTTTCCCCATGTAATTTTTTCATTCGGAACGGCACCAGAATAACTGCCGTAGCTTGTTGTTGAATCACTAATCTGACAAAAGTATCCCCAAAGTGGAATACTGCGGCGTTCCAGATCCTGGTGCAGCATCGGGACGACGCAGATCGGAAAGTCCCCAGCGATGCCACCACCGATTTGGAACATTCCCAAAGTGCAGTCTTTCGTTGTTTCGGAATAGAAATCTGCCAGCCAGGTCATGTACTCAATTCCCGTTCGGACTGTGTGGACATTTTTCACTTCACCACGGATCACGGCGGCAGCGTACATGTTGCCCAATGTTGAATCTTCCCATCCTGGCACAATAATCGGCAGATTCTTTTCCGCCGCAGCCAGCATCCATGAATCCTTTGGATCAATCTGGTAGTGCTCGGCATACTTGCCGCTCAACAACACCTGATAGAAGAACTGATGCGGGAATAAGCGTTTGCCTGCAGCGTCAGCAGCAGTCCAGACTTCCAGCATTGCGGTCTCCATACGCCGCATCGCTTCGCCTTCGGGAATGCATGTGTCAGTCACGCGATTCATGTGACGGTCAAGCAAGTCCTGTTCATCCTGCGGCGACAGTTGGCGATAGTGTGGAACACGTTCGTAAAAATCGTGAGCGACCAGATTGAAGACGTCTTCTTCAAGGTTGGCCCCTGTGCAGGAAATCAGATGGATCTTGTCCTGACGAATCATCTCTGCCAGCGACAGTCCCAGCTCGGCGGTACTCATCGCACCTGCGAGGCAAACCATCATTTTGCCGCCGTGGTCAAGATGAGTCTCATAACCCTTGGCCGCATCAATCAAAGCCGCCGCATTGAAGTGGCGATAGTGATGATGAATGAACTGAGTTACAGGGCCGATTTTTTTAGATGGCTGTGCCATTGATGATTGGTCCAGTCGAGGCTAAACTTTTTCAGGGAAACTCAATACTATAATGGACTCCGTGATTGATGCCACCGGTCATCGTGACCAATTCATGCGGAAAGAATGCCAATCTCTCAGATGCGATACTCTTCGCGTCCCTGCTGCGAAGAATTGCGGTTTATGAATGAACCAGGTTTAGAACAGACGTCGGCCCCCACTGTACCTGCGGCGGGCGTCCTGCTTGGGATAGACTACGGCACAAAACGTGTCGGAGTTGCCGTTTCAGATCGTAATCAGCGATTCTCCAGCCCGCTTCACAATCATGAGCGGCATGGCCTGCATGTTGACGAACGTTTCTTTCGAAAAGTAGTCGAAGAATATTCTCCGGTCGGCATGGTGGTTGGCTTGCCGATCCATTTGAGCGGCGATGAGAGTGAAAAGTCCAAAGAAGCAAGGCTGTTTGCTCAATGGTTGACCAAAGTCACAGGCTTACCGCACACATTTCAGGATGAGCGATTTTCTTCGTTTCACGCTGAAAAATTGCTGATGGCAGCGGAGATGTCGGCCAGAAAACGAAAGGAGCGAATGGACAAGCTTGCCGCACAGATTCTGCTGCAGGCGTTTTTGGATGCACGAATCAAAGCAGCGGAGGCAACACAAACAGTGGAGTAGGACGGGACTCCAATCCCGTCCTGATGAATTCGCCGTATGATGGACTTCCAGTCCATCCGAAAAATGACGGACTGCAAGTCCATCATACATTTTGCAAACCCTCTTGTTGCTTCGGGACAATTACGAAGTCTGCGAAAAGTTCTATTCTTCACGCGGCCGAAATTAAGTCGTTTAAACAGCGAATCTACGTCAGTTCCCACCGTGCGAAGCAGAATCACCCGGCCTGCACATCAATTCTGGCGTTACGGGGATTCAGGAACTTGCTTGCCCGGCATCCGCCGAATCAAGGCACCGCCGATGAGGATCAGAATAGCACCGAGGAAATAGGGTAAGGACGCGGATTGGTACAACAGCTTGATGCCAAACAGCGGGCCAAGAATGCGCGCCAGCGAAGACAAACTCTGACCGGTTCCAAGCACCGATCCCTGCTCATCGCTTGACGCGGCCTGTGACAACATCGACTGCAGTGAAGGTGTTACTGCCGAAAATCCCACGACGACAATCGGCAAGATGAACCACAATGCTTTACCTGGAAAGTAGTCCAGCCCCATAGCTCCAATCAGAGAAAAGCCGATCGTCATCAACGTCACACCAATCAACGCCATTCGACGTTCGCCGATTCGCGGCAATAATCTCCGCACCAGCATGCCCTGACCGATCGTCAGCACCAGCCCAACGTACGCATAAAGCAGAAAATTCCATTGCACGCTGTAGCCAAATCTCTCCGTCAGCAGCGACAATGTGCTTTCAAACTGAGCGAATCCAAACGTTGTAATAAAGACTGCCAGCAGAATCACAGACTGGCCTGGTGTTGAAAGGTGCCGCAT
>JAYVNW010001258.1:0-7790 GCA_043758225.1 Candidatus Kuenenia sp.
CTTCCCAGCGAATCTCCTGACCGACGCGAAGTTCGCGATGATCGGCAGCAATTTTTATATTCAGAACAGCCGTGCCGATCACATCTGAGGCCAAAACACACGTTGTGACTTGTCCGCGTTCAGACATGACACCTGCTTTGTGGACCACCTCACCTGTTTCGCCTGCTTTCAATGTTACGGTGAAATCACTGGAATCGTTTGGCTGCAATGTTCCTACGAACCATTCAACTGCGTTATCGACCTCAACAAATTTTCCGCCACGATCGGCCGAAACAAATGTGCATCCGACCGGAATAATGTACTTCGCTCGCACGTTTGTAGATTGCACACTGCCGCTGTTGCTGACCGACAACTTGTAGTCTTCTGACCGGCCTGCCATTGGTGCTTCAGGACCAGCCAGTGCAACCGCAAGCTGCGGTTCTGCAACGGAGATTGCAGTTGTGGTCTGATCCGACAAGCCGCCGTCCGCCAGGACACGCACGGCAAGTTGCTGATCACCGCCTTCAACGGCAGTCAGACTCAGTCGAGCCTGACGTGATTCACCGGGATTCAATGTGCCAATTTCGATCGTCAGCAGGCTGCCATTTCGGTGCTCAAGCCCTTCCGGAATTGCCGCCTGAATGATTACATTATTAGCCAGTCCGGTTCCGGGATTGCTCACACGGACAATATACCCGACCTGCTGACCGACTTCAATTTCTTCAGGCCCGGAGACGACGACACCGATCACTGGCTCCTGCACAGAAAACTGCGAAGTCGACGTTCCTGTCAAACGAACATAGGCATCCAGTCGAACATCGCCACGCGTTTTCGGAATCACTTTCAGCATCACAGAGCGAGACTGCCCCGGTTGCAGTTCACCAAACGTCCATGTCGGCATTTCTGCACCTTCGTTAGCTGCAGGCCGTGCTTCAACAACTTCTACATTCTCAGGAATTACGGCCTCAGTCATCACGCTGCGGACAACAGTTTGACTTGTATTCTTAACGACCAATTCCACGTCGCACATCTGTCCGACATTGAAGCCGCCATGATTCACCCATTGCAGTGTCACACCTGGGGACTGAGGTCCAATGCTGACTCCCGGCAACGCCGTAGCAGCCACGTCGAGGTCTGCTGCTTTCGGCGACGAGCTTGTCGATGACTCTTCAGGGCGATTCGCCGCAGGGCTTTTCGCAGCCGTCTTCTGACCATTAAACAATGGCTCTGCAGATTCTTCTTCCGGTTCGCTTCCAAAATCAAAACCAGGTGTCTGATTCGATTTGGCTGGCGCTGCAGTTCCTAAAAACTCTTCGAACGAATTACCGCCTTCCGCCACTTCGCTGGAATCTGCCACCGAGCGAATCATCTTCCTTGCTTTTGACCTGCCATCATTGGAGAAGTCGGCGTTCCGAATTCCCTGAGGACGCGGCTGTTCGGATTCTTCTGTGAACAGCGCGACGCCGGATATTTTGCCCGCGTTTTCTTTGGATAAATCAATTGATCCGGCATCACCTGGCGAACTCGTGACAATAGGCTTGTCCGCTGGTGTTGCCTGAGCCTCAGCACGAAGTCGCTCAACCGCAAGTCGTGTCTGTGTCTTTTCACGCAACGGAATCGCAGTAGTCATCTGTGGCTTCGCAGACTTTGCGGTCGGAGTCGTTGCCTGGGCTGCGGAGAAGTACGTCACGCTCGCCTTCTCTGCAGGTTTGTCGATAACCGGTTTACCTTTCGTGGAATTATCCACTGCTGATCTGACCGCTGCGATTGAAGATTTTTTCTGCTGATCAGCGGGCCGACTCTTTCGCGACGACTGAGTCTGCACACGATCCCATTCTGCAAACGGATCTTTTTCCTGCGCAACAGTCGGGACTGTTCCAAAAATCGCCAAGCACAGAACTGTCAGCAATGATCGACGCAGAGGCATAGTTCATCTCCGGTAAGCACGTCGGCTCACACCGTGTTTCGAGGTGGGGAGAGAATTCTAATTAGACCCCCACTCTTCAGTTGTTCGACACGACGAGAGATGATGCTTGAGCCAATCTGGCAACTTGTACTGATTGTGATGATTCTGTGGATAATCCTGATTGTAGAGCGTATCAAACACCAGCAATTTATGCCGGTGGCTGCGCCGATCGATGGTTCATCTCCTGCGTTTATGAGCCGCCTCGCTATTTACTGGCTCGATGATCACTGTGCTTTTCGTAAATGCGACCCGACGCTATCGCGTCCAACTCACAACCAGGGGCCGTCCAGATTGTAAGCACCGCATGTCTGATGGACTGCCACTTTGAGAACTCGCCTATTCCTGCGGCGTTGCCAGCAAAACGCCGACCAGCAGGTCATACGCAGCGTGGCAGCCGACCGTAATTCCGAAGCCTCGCAGCAGAAAAACGCTGGCAAAAAACAGTCCAGCGGCCGCGCGAAAAGAAAATGCGAACAGGTTCAGTGCTTCTGCGGAGGGTCCTATGTGATGAGCGATGGCAAACAGAAAACTCGTACTTACGGCCGCCATCACTGCTGCCCATTTTGCTGGAAATTCGAACATGCGAAAAACCAAAAATGCCGCTGGTACCAGCAGCAGTCGAAACATCACTTCTTCGTAAACGCCCGCACCGATGAACGTGACGGCGCGTGTGACGGGCCCAATGGAATTGAGCATTGCAGTCGAAGCGGCATTCTCCACTGAGACACTGCCAACTGCTACGTGGCGGAACACGATGTCGTGGCACTGTCCCACCGCGACAAGTCCTATAGCCAGCAAAACGCTTTCCGCCAGCATTCCGAGTTGCGTTTCAAAATGAACCTGCCAAGGGTTTTTCCGGATTATATGTGATGCAAGTAGCATGGTCACCACGATTGTTGGCAGTAAAAAAATATTGCCGAAACCCAATTGTGACAATGCAGAACGCATCCAGAAGTCCGCACCGTTGCGAACCACGTCTGGCTGATCCTGCCCCATGACAAATACGCCGAATTCATACACAACGATCCACGGAATCAAAAACAGCAGACTGGAGAGCGGCGTGCGGGCGTCGCTCCAGTAGTCGCTGGCGGTTGTTTGAGAATCGTCGTCGTGCATGATGGGAGTTATCGGTTCTTTCGCAATGATTGTGCGGGCGGGTCCGGTATGAACCAAACTAACAGCCCTCAAGATGACACAGGAACCAGCAGATGCTGCCGATGCCTGAGAGGGAAAAGTTGAAGATTACAAGAACCCCCGCCTTCAAATTGAACATCGCCATTCTTTGTGAGCCAAACGCGCTAGAGTCGGGGGGTTCGCAGTAAAAACATTGTGCGTACAGAAACCCGAGGCCAGCGCGTTCGGCTCACTCGATGACCAGAATTTTCAACAGATGAACCACGGAAGTTGCGCTGTCCAACTAATCTTCTTTCAAAAACACCGTCAGCGCGGCCCCAGCGCCGCCAGTGGCTGCGAAGTTGGGCCGACGGATACGTGAACAAAATCCCCCACCAGGCTTTGCACTATTGCTCGGCTCACCGTCGTGCCACCGTAACTTATGTGTGAGAACAATCGCGGCTTCATCGGCAACAACGGCAACTGAGTCATCAGACGGTGAGTTCGTATTTGCAACCGACACACCTAGCGCATTGCAAATCGCATGAGCCATCTTGAGATCCTCGCCGGTAAGTGAAGTGGAAGCGACGGTCGCTGATAGTCCACGATAAAAGTCCTCGATCGGCGGCGGCACAATAAGATCCCGAGCGGTCAGTGATAGCGAATCTGTCGCGGACAGCACGTTGCCAGCCTGCTCAATCAGCCGCAACTGCTGTTGATTCGGATTTGCGATCGCATCCCGTTGCGTCCAATGTGATTCTGAAAACACGGAGGACGTGTCAGCATCTCGTCCAGCGAACTCCAGCAGGTGCGATGAGGCCGCGTGCAGAGTCCGCGCGACAATATCAGCGCCGCGCACATTCGGAAGCACCGTGACCGCAGCGAAGACCGCCAGTCGAGCCTGTTCGATTGACCACGACACGCGTGACGTCACGGAATCATTTGAAAGCAGAACTTGATGGCCAGGTTCCGGCAGCAGCAAAAGTCCTGTCGGCAGAGCCTGCGTCTCCCTGGCGATGGTTTCGCAAAGTTTCCACATGTGATCGTTCCCCGGGGATCGATCCTGGAGCAGTTTCTGCAGCCTTCGCACTAAAGATGTCTGAGACTCCAAACGCCAGATCTGATTTTCCAAACGATCCGTCCAGCGTTGCTGAGTCTGCAACAGACTCCTGATATCACTGCAAATTTCATCGACCCGCTGATTGTCGGCGGATTCGGCATTCAGCATGACGGCGTCTGTCACACGCGAAACATCGCGGATTTGTTCGCTGAGTTTTGCCAGCGTTCCGCGAACCGCGAACGGATGACTGAACGGACCGGCCGCACGACGGTTGGCTCGCTGCAACTCATCCTGAAGGACTTCAATACGCCGGGTGCAACGCATTGTCTCCGGAGCTTGCAGTTTCTCGTCTGACATTAGCAAAGTCGATGCTTGGGACACAGGCAACCTTGTAGACAAAAATTATTCTGCTGCGACCGCACTCCACTTTTGTCGCAGGCAGATGTCAGTTTCCGGGCCGCCTTTCCCAAGTCGGTTGTTCGGCAAGGCCTGCCGGTCCATGTGAAACAAGTCCAAATAAATAGCTTTGGCAGAATAGAAGCCAGTTTTACGAATTTGCGTTCTCGATTGGCTGCATCGTCTGAAACACATGAGTCGCGTAAAGGAGATACAGCTATTGTGCCCCGAATACAGAACACAACGCGTGAATGTCGATGCATGAAGCGAGGTCACCTGTCGGCACTACAAGACTTATTCACTTTCGAGACACCTCCATGCGCGAAGTCGCCGTTGAGCTGCGGTCACTGGATCAGATTGCAACCCTGCTGGCGGATCAACGGAGCTGTTGTTCTGGTGCCAACCCAGGCACGCCGCTGCCATCTGTCAGTGCCGTAATGTCTGTTGTTCGGGAATTGCGGAACGTGCTGTTCCCTGGAATTCATTCGCATGAATTCGTAACACCGCTGCCGGGAGTCACAGGGATTCGACTGCAACTGGCACCGCTTGAAAAAAGACTCCGACGCGAAATCACCCGGGCTCTTGAGCATGCACGTCAGGTGCAACTGCGTCTTCACAACGAAGACCGGAATTCCGATGCTGGTTCCGTGAATCGCGCTGAGGCCATGGATCTGTCATCAGCATTTTTAAGTCGCCTTCCGGAACTTCGACACACGCTCGCCAGCGATGTAGAAGCAGCATTGAATGGAGACCCCGCCGCGAAGACTCAGGAAGAAATCCTGCTCTGCTATCCAGGTATTGAAGCGATAACGATCTATCGAATCGCACACGAGCTGTTGACTCTCGGCGTTCCCTATCTGCCGCGGATCATGACCGAGTGGGCTCACCGCGAAACGGGAATCGATATCCACCCGGGAGCAAAAATCGGCAGCTCCTTCTTTATCGATCATGGGACGGGTGTCGTGATCGGAGAAACATGTGAAATTGGATCACATGTGACTCTGTATCAAGGCGTGACTCTGGGAGCATGGTCGTTTTCCCGTGACGACGACGGCAAATTGATTCGTGGGACGAAACGTCATCCGACGCTTGAAGATCGAGTCACAGTCTACAGTAACGCATCAATTCTGGGCGGGACAACGATTGTCGGCGCTGGCTCATTAGTCGGCTCCAGCGTGACGCTCAGCCGTAGCGTGCCCCCAAACACGATCGTGACAATTGAAAAGCCGTCACTGAAATTCCGTGAGGCTGCGTAGTCCTGTCCAGCAGGTGTAGCGGCGATGAATTGTGCCACGTTCTCACGCCTTCCCATGGGAGCGTCGCGCTTCGTTTCAGACAACTGGCAACCGGGTGAGTCGTGGTTGATTGAGAAAGCAGGTCCTTGTCTGCCGGGTCTAGCTGTCTCAACCTTTGGGCGAGCGGGAGACGATACTCTTTGGCATCGCGCCATGCTTTTCACTTAGAATTTGACGATCTGTCCAGTCCAGCAGTTCAAGATCATCATCAAATGCCATCGACACATGTTCATTACTGGCCGTTTATTGATAATTCCGCCAGCTCCGTAAACATGGGCTGAAATTGATTTGCATGACAAGAATGGCGCGCCCCCTCACCGGAGAGGTTCTCACGTGAGGCGCGGGCGATGGCAGCGATCTCGCATGAACACCTGGTGCCAGTGTTTGAAGTGAATGAACACGCTGGACTGCCCTTTTTTGTGATGGAATACGTTCCCGGCGGATCGCTGGAGCGACGACTGCGGTCGGAAGGGCCGCTGGATGTTGTCTCCGTTGTGCGAATCGGAATTCAGTCTGCGCTGGCGCTGGCAGCCGCTCATCGGCAGGGACTTGTGCATCGTGACATCAAACCAGGCAACATCCTGCTGGACCGCGGCACGGAGCGGGTGCGGGTGGCGGACTTTGGACTGGTTCGAGTTGCGAATGATGCCAGTTGCACTCGCAGCGGCGTGGTTGCCGGGACACCGCAATACATGTCACCCGAACAGGTCCGTGCCGAACTATGCGACGGCCGGTCCGATTTGTTCAGCCTTGGTTCTGTGATGTATGCATTATGTACCCGGCACCCGCCCTTCCGAGCCGAAACCGTCTATGGTGTGATGCAGAGAATCGTTCACGACAGGCCTCGCGGCATTCGGGAGATCAACGCGTCTGTACCGGAATGGCTCGACAATTTCATCCTGCGACTGCTGGCCAAAGATCGCGCGCAGCGCTTTGCTTCGGCTGACGAAGTCGCAGAACTGCTGAGTGCGGAACTCGCTCATTTGCAGAATCCAGATTCAGCAGGACCTCGTCGCGATTATCAGAGCGTCGGTAATGTCACAGCGGCGGGGAACAGGAAACAATCTCATCGTCAGCACGTCAGGCTCCTGGCTGGAGTTGGAGCATTGATCATTACGATTGCCGGGATCGCTGCGAGTGTCGAGACCTGGAATTCCCGTGATCCAGCGGATTCAACGGCGATGCGGTCTGATCGAGAGGTCGTGAGATCTGTTCCAGCGGCAGGGTCGCAGTCAGTTGCTGCATCAGAATTGGCAATGACGAAAGTGGCAGCAGGTTCTGAAGTCTGGCGAGGCTCTTCGGCAAGTGCGGAATTCGAGGCACTCAACACCGAGGCCACTCGCCTGAAAATCGTTTTCAGGGGCTCCTCCAGCCCGGAACGAGTGATCCTCTCCAAGGGCTGGAAACAGGTGCGTGAGGAACTGCAACGACTGGAACACGAAGTCGGGAATCGAAACGCCGCATCGGCTGTTGCGCCTTGATCAGAGATTTCGAATTTCAAATTTGAGATCTGAAATCTATTTTTTAAACGTTAACAACTTTCAACAAGGAGACCATGATGAAGATGATTCGAAACTATCTGATCGCTGGTGCTGTACTGGCGAGTGGCGTTGCAGTCATTCAAAGTGCGCGTGTCATCGGTCAGGACAAGCAGCCGATTCCCGCTAGGCTGGAGGCTGCACCACTGCATGGAGAGACAGCACCGGACGTCATTGCGACACCGGCCACGCGGCCAGCCTTAGCGGCGACGGGTTCTCCGAGCGGGCTGACGGCTCCTCCGACACTTGCATTCACAGACGATCCGTTGCCCGGTCTGCCTCAGCCAGTTGGCAGCGTAAATAACCTCACGCTTCCTTTGGGAGTAGCGCCCTCCGCCACACAACCTGCAGCAACTCGTCACTTCGGCCCAGCCATGATAAATTTGAACGAGTCCAATGATGTCCTTTACTTGTCACGCGGCCAGGAGGTCCCGGAGGACGAA
>JAYVNW010001259.1:0-1628 GCA_043758225.1 Candidatus Kuenenia sp.
GAGTCTACTAACGCTTTTAATGGGTCAGCTCCAATCACGGCAGAAGAACAATTCGCTGCAATGATGACAGGAGGTACGCCTTCCGATGGTGTTCAATCGACCGCAACTGCGAAACTTCACGCGCCTTCGAAGGGTACCAGAAGCGGATCGCCTTCGTTCGCTGGCGAACAACCAGGCAGCGGCCAGGTGAATCCGATCCTTGATGTTTCGAAGATCGACAAAGATCTGCTCAGTCGCCTGCCATCAACGAAAAATGCATCGAAAATTTACGCGACGCCCGTCGGCGTGACCGTGTTCCTGGATGGTCATCACATGACTGTCGGACAGCAGCCGGCGGTTCCGGTGACTCAGGATTCACTCAACGAGACTCTGACGGCATTGTTGAAGAATGTTGAAACCGAAGTTTCCGACGCAAGGAAAACACCGCACGAAGAAATGATGCCAGTGGTAAAATTCATCGTCAGCCCCGGTGGAGAACGCTGGCGCATTCCATTATCGAGTTCACTAAAGCATCTGGGTATTCCCAACGCCTGTGTTTATGAACTGACGCCACACATTGAGACAACGTCGGAACCGGGAAGGGCGCACTACTAATGGGCCGAAGATCCGATAGACCTGAACTTGAATTTGGGTCCGATTCCTTTCTGGACGTGATTTGCAACATCGTCGGCATTCTGATTATTCTGATTGTTGTAGTCGCCGTGAAAGTCGAACGACAACCGTTAGCTCAGGCCGAAGCTCAAAAAAACGCTGCGCTGGCTGAACCTGCAATTCCGGATCGAGAAGCAGAATACGTTCAACGACAAACAGAACTCGCCGACCTGAAACATCAGCAGAGTCGCATGACTGCTCGGTTGCAGGAGTTATCGGATCGCAAAGAATCTCTGACAGTGGAACACAACCGTGTCGTGTCAGAAATCAACGCATTGCACGATCAGCTGGCAGATCAAAACGCTGACGCTCATCGGCACAAAGCCGTATTGACGGAAGCCGAAGAAGAAGCCGAAAAACTTTCCGCTGATGTCAATCGCCTGCTGAACATTCTGGGGGGAAAAGAGAAAGCTCTAAAGAGCGCTATCACTGTGATTCAGCAGGAAGAAGCGATCACGGTGTCAGCCGAGGAGAAACTGCGTACTTCAATTGTCGAGACGGTTCGGTTGCAGGAAGTGTTGGAGGATACTCCGAAGCCAGCAGACAACAGCCCGCGACTTGTGCACCGCATCATGCCTGTCAGCCGCAGAACAGACGGCAAGGAAATCATGTTTCGGTTGTCAGAAGGACAAGTCAGTGAAGTGCCCATTCATGAATTGATGGAACAGGCCGTCGATCGAATCAAGAAACGTATCTCGATGCTGCAGCGAACTGGCCGACTGGAAGACATCGTCGGTCCGCTCGGTGGTTACAGGATGTCATTTGCCATCGAAATCAACGCATTCAATTCGCTGGAGTATTTGCAATACGGTGGCGACGGGAGTAAGTTCAATTCCTTCACGCAGGTTGTCATCCCCGACGAAACGCTGATCGCGGAACCAGCAGAAGCGGCCGTGCGACCCGGTTCTGCGTTTCGCCAGAAACTGGATTCCCTGCCTGCCGACAGCGCGGTGACGATTGTGGTCTATGAGGATTCA
>JAYVNW010001260.1:0-2007 GCA_043758225.1 Candidatus Kuenenia sp.
TATCTGACTTACTGCCGCTGCCGTTTCGCCACTGTGTGAGATGATTCCAACCGACGCCACATCGCTTAAAGCGCAGACTGTGATGTTTTCGCGAACAGACATGTGAGCAAAGAGCCCGAGGCGCTTCCGATCTTCAGTCACCATGGCGATACCGGCTTGCATCGCTTGCGAAGGATGCCTGAAACTTCGTGGTTTGCCTTCGAGCAGTATTTCACCCTGAGGTGACAGTTCGCTGGCTCCAAACAGGCACTCCAGAAGTTCAGTGCGGCCCGCTCCCATCAGACCAGCGATGCCGAGAATCTCGCCGCGATGAAGTTTCAAATTCACATCCTGCAGCCGCCAGCCGCGAGAATGTCCCGGCCACGGAAGAGATAGATTCTTCGTTTCCAGGACGACGTTCGCATCCTGCTCGTTTGAGTGCTTCTGCCTCGGTGCAATATCGCGCCCCACCATCAGATGTGCAATCGTGCGCGGTGTGGTATCGGTGCGGTTGATAGTTTGGACAAATTGTCCATCGCGCAGAACCGTGATGCGATCTGCCAATCGAAAGACTTCGTCCATCTTATGGGAGATATACAAAATCGTCACGCCGCGCAATCTGAGTTTATCAATTACGCGGTACAGCCTCGCGACTTCTGATTCCGTCAACGCACTGGTGGGTTCGTCCATGATCAGGATTTCAGCCTGCAGCGAAAGTGCTTTCGCAATTTCTACCAGCTGTTGATCGCCGACTCGCAAAGTACCCACGGATGCACGCGGGGAAATGTTCGTATCCAGTTCAGCAAGCAGAGCGGCCGCGCGGTCGTCCATTTCTCGTTGATTCAGAATTCCCGGCCATGATCGCGATTCGCGACCCAGAAAAATGTTCGCAGCGACAGACAATTGTTCCACCAGGTTTAATTCCTGGTGAATGATGCTGACTCCTGCATTCTCAGCATCGCGGGTGCTTGAGAAACGTATTGGCTTATTGTGTAGCCAGAGTTCACCTTCGTAGTCACTGATTACGCCGGACAGGATTTTCATGAGCGTGCTTTTGCCCGCTCCATTTTCACCCATCACAGCGTGCAGTTCGCCAGGAGAGACGTCAAAGCTGACATCGTTGATCGCACGCACGGCTCCGAATTGTTTGCCGACGTTGCGAATTGAGATGATAGGGTTCATGTCTGAGTCCACTTTGCGTTTGAACTAGCCGTCACTCACAGAATGGTGTCTATTTTCGTTTCAACTCAACAAGGCCGCGAACAAACAGGATTCCAGCCACGATCATTCCGAACACAACTGCATGCCAGGAACCGAACCATGGTTTGTCTCGGAAAAACAACATGAATGACATACCGGCGAGTAGGCTAAGTACCGGTATCGCAGCCCAGCCGATCAGAGTCCCGAAGAACGGACGTCGAATCGAATTCGATCCGCGCTGGCTAAATGTAACGGCCATTACCACGACAATACCGACAATCATGCCTTCATAAACGTCAGCTCCTGTGCCGACAATTTTATTGACAGAATCGATCACCGTTCGCAGGAACAGACAACCCAGGATCGTGCCGAAGATGGTGCCAATTCCACCTTGCAGCGAACATCCGCCGATCACCGAAGCTGCGATAGCGTTCAGTTCATATCCGCGGGCCAGAATGTCGGGCTTGGCAGAACCTGTGTCGGCAAAGTAAACAATGCCAACCATTGAAGCGACGACTGAGCCGAGCACATACGCCAGCCATTTCAGACGATCGGTTCGAATGCCACTCAGTTTCGCCGCTTGTTCATTTCCACCCATTGCGTGCAAATGGCGTCCGATGACCGTGCGGCTCATCAGAAACCATATAGCAATGGCCAGCAGAATAAAGACGATTGAGACACTGGTGACGTTTTTCAAAGTGTCGCGCAGAGCCAAATCTGGAAAGTCGATCTGTGACTTATTATTCGTCACGGCTTGAGTCAATCCGCGACTAAAACTGCGAAGCCCGACGAGCGTCGCGAGTGTGGCGATAAACGGCGGCAGTCCGA
>JAYVNW010001261.1:0-1962 GCA_043758225.1 Candidatus Kuenenia sp.
TGTTTGAGATTGCGGGCTCAGTCAAACCCTGCGGGAAGGCCGAACGATGGACTTATCAGGCCAGAGCCATTCCGATCACTGTTCGAGGGCGAACGGTGGGGTGATATCAACCGTCGTCGCAGTGCTGAGTGTCCTGCGAGGTTTGCCGCTTTTATTCCGGTCGAGACCCAAAACACCGTTGCGAGTTGCGTGCATCATGGCATTCGACATGCTGCATCAGCTTCGAACCTCAAAACGACTGCCGCCGGATCGCGTCAGAAGTCTGGCCGTGTTGCTGGACTTCGGAGCCACTGTGAATGCGACGTTCGATGGCAAGACGTACAGTCAGGACGAGTTCCGCAGGACACGAAAACTGCTGGACGCCGCCGGACTGAACACGACAGTTGCTGACTATTGGACAAAACTTCAACAATTTGAACGACGACGACCATCAGCGTTCGGCGATCGTCTTCAGTGTCGAAAAGTGCAACTGTATCGGGAAGACGTCGTGCGACTTTCGCTTGGCGTTCTGACAGCCACCACGTTCGAATATGCCAGTGTGGATGAGGGATTGCATTCTGTCCGAACGGACTTCGATGTGCACATGCTCTATAAAATTGTCATGCAGCTTCAGATCATCGACGACGTCATGGATTTCGCAAAAGACAACGCCAAACGATTGCCCGGTTTTTTGACAGCGTCGGAGTCATTGCAGGAATCATTTCAATTGACTCAACATGCAACACGCAGCTACGCCATAACAGAAGGGGCGATACAAGCTGAAAGTTTGTTGCCGCTGCGAATCGCACTTTCCGTAGTGTCAGCGATCACAAGACTGTTAGTCACCCTCGGACGTTGGCGGCAGCGAATCCAATTCGTACAACCAGAGGCAGAGCACGTCTTCGGCCCGTAACAGCAACGTTTGTGAATTTGAGAGCCCTTTTCGAAGGTGCATGTCACCGGTAACCCAGCACCGGTAACCCAGCACCGGTAACCAAGCACCGGTGGCCAGAACCAGTGGCCATTTTCAAGGGCATGGCACAGTTGACCACAGGGCAGAACGGGGACGAGTGTGAGAATCGGTTTCAGGGCGCAGCCCGAAAGGGTGGCAAGGTTTTCAAACGAGTGGCAAGTTCTTCGACGACGGGCGGATTGGCTTTCGCAATGTTGTGATTCTCCTCCGGATCAGTTGCGAATGTTAAGGGCAAGCTTGGAATCGCAGCCCGCCCCTCGATAAACTCGACCCTCCCGGAGAGAAAGTGAATTTGTTTTGCGTTTTCAGTGCAATCTGTGGTGGTGAAACTGCAAAGAGGCTGGAAATTCAGTGTATTTTGCATCCCACAGAAAAATCTCCAGAATTCTTCTAAGCACTGAGCCTGACCGTCGAACCACGTCCCCATGCTGCGGGATGTGTGCCCGCGAAAATAAACTGTGGTCCTGGTGTTGAGGAGAATGGACATGTTGAAGAAAATCGTGGTTGGTGGTTTGTCACTGTTTTTGGTGGGTGGTTTGCTGTTTGGGTCCGATGCTTTCAGCTACCTGCGAACCTTTGGGGGTCAGGTGCGAGAAGTTGTAAAGTCTGAAATCTCGGTTGAATTTGAACTCGATCGCATTCGTGACGAAGTTGATAATCTGGTGCCTGAAATTCGTCGGCACATGACGATCGTGGCTGAGCAATCAGTTGATGTGAAGGATCTGGAACGTGATCTGACAGACAAAGAAGCATCTCTTGGCAAGCATAAGGATGCTATTCTTGCTCTGCGAAGTGATCTGGAAAGTGGCAACAACTCGTTCACTTACCGAGCTGTTTCATACACACGCAACGAAGTCGAAGCAGATCTGGCACATCGCTTTGAATCATTCTGCTCAGCCGAACAATGTGTCAAGCGGGATCGTCAGATTCTGACGGCTCAGCGCGACACTCTGCGAGCCAACCAGAAGAAGCTCGACACGATGCTGTCTCGCAAGCAGGATCTGGTCGTG
>JAYVNW010001262.1:0-3367 GCA_043758225.1 Candidatus Kuenenia sp.
GACACGAATTGAAGAAAGTTTACGGGGTGCGGGTCACGCGAATTCCAGTGCATCAGCCGTGTCAGCGTCGCGGATTGACGCCACGAATTTTTCTCACCATGCGGGACAAACTCAACGCTGTTGTGGCAGACATTGCGAAGCGGCAACAGCAGGGACGGGCGGTGCTTGTCGGAACTCCGTCAGTCCGTGCGTCGGAACTATTGTCTGCGGCACTTCGTGACGGAAACATTACGCATCAGCTTTTGCACGCTCGACAGGATCATCGCGAAGCAACAATTATTGCGGGTGCCGGGCAGTCATCCAGTGTCGTCGTGGCGACGAATATGGCGGGACGCGGCACGGACATTCAGATTTCCGAAGCTGTCCGCAGAACTGGCGGATTGCATGTCATCGCCACGGAAATGCACAGTTCAGAACGCATCGACCGCCAGCTGATCGGCCGCGCAGCCCGACGCGGAGATCCTGGCAGTTTTCAATTCCTTCTTTCGTTCGAAGATGATTTGCTGCTCACGCTGCCGCAAGCCGAACTCGAAGGTCTTCGTCACCGGTGCAACTGCGATCAGTCAGGCGAATTGTCCGCGTCGCAAATCACGGTCTTTGAAATGGCGAGAAGGCGACTGGAGTTATGTCACGAGGCGGAGCGGCGGAGGATGCTCCAGAGCGAAAAGCGAATGCGGGAGATCTGCGAGAAGATAGGTCTCGATCCGTGGCTTGAATCATTCGAGATGAATCAAACGGACGGATGAGATGTCGTGCAGATTCAGAACCAGAAATTTCGCTGCGCAAATTCCACGGCGTCGCCGAACACGACATAAAACAGACTGTATTCGCCGCAATGCAGATTTGTCCGAACATCAGCGCCAATCCGTTTCGGGCAATCAGCATCGTCGTTCAGACTCACGTGCAATCGGACCACTGCGCCGTCCTCGGCATCATCGGTCGATCGTTCGGAAGTGTGGCTCAACCATCCGGTAAACTCGTTCCCCGCATCAGAGGTCAGCTGGAATGTGGCCGGAACTTTCTCGCCATAAACCGAGATGCCGTGCCGAAGGTGATGCAGGCGGTCTTCGGGAATCTTTAGTTCCAGTCGCCAGAGTCCGTGTTCATCCATGATCTCCAGCAGCGTCTCTCCGCGAAAAACCGGCCGTCCAATCAGCTGCTGCTGATCCACAAAAGTCACCACCGTTCCCGTAATCGGCGCTCGCAGAGTCAGCCGGTCAATTTTTTGTGCTACCTGACCGATCTGACTTTGCAAACTGCTGATATCGATCCGACATTGTTCGATTTCTCCCTGAAGACGCAAGAGATGCCCGCGGTCACCCGTCTTCGATGCGCTGTGCAGTTCGGAATTCATGCCGAGCAGCGACTTGCGTCGTTCGTCGCGCTGACTGCGGAGCAGTCGCAGTTCATCTTCGAACGCATCGTTTCTGAGTGTAATGAGCGGCGTCCCGCTTTCGACTCGCTCGCCGGGCTGGACCAGCATCGCCAGAATTTCACCATCGAAGTCCGCAAACACGCGTCTCTGCACAGCGGGCATCAGTTTCCCGCGTGCTTCCACCTTGTATTCCGCGGGAAACTGCCCGAGGCAAGCAATCAAGGTCACAACGCAACAGAACAACACGAAGAGTTTTGCCGTGAGACGCTGGCGAGCCAATTCCCACTTTGATCCGACAAAGTCAAAGAGTGGCAGCAGTGGTATGCGACGGTATGCGAGTGCGTTTGCCATGGCCAGCGAGATCTGGTCACAGATCGGATCGGCATATTTTTGCAGCATGACGCTGGGCAAACGGACCGTGAATTGTTCGAACACAATGGCCCCGAGCAGCCGTCCTTCGTTGTGATCGGGAAATACCGACTCGGCCGTGCGTTGGTTCGGACACACCGGATGAAACAGAGGTCGCAGCATCAGCATTTGGCTGCCGCTGTCCGCCACGTAGGCTGCCAGAGAGTCAGCAACCTGCGGCGGAATTTTGTCGTTGTTCCCCGAGTACACCAGAACATCACGGAGATCGCCAACGTGTACTGTTAAATCCTGCAGAAGTCGGATCTGATTCGATCTGGGATTCAGCGCGGCATGTCCACTCACGGCGACCACATCCCAACGCGAAGCACGTCTTAACAGCAGCGTGGCGCGATCGCAACGCAGAATGGACACCGCATCGTTCACCGCCGTCACACCGATTGCGGACGGATTCAAGCTGCTGTGCAGTTCTGCGGAAAAACGGCGAAAGCTGTCCATGAACGCGGACGGATCGGTTTCGCGACTCATCGCATCGTGACGCTGAAAGTACTGATCGATGAGACGCACTAACGAGTCAAAATCCCGATGAACTTCGGAATCCAGCTGCCATGGTTCTCCTTCCGCCAGAAACTGCAGAACACCAACGCAGTCGCCCTTGTGCAGAATCGGAAGCAGTAAGGCGAAGTGGATACCGGCATCGTTTCTCAGCTGAAACGGCACGATCTTCGATCCGGGCGAGGCCAACGCGTCAGTTAGAATTCGTTGGTTCAGGCGTGTGGCCTGAAGGTCGTCCTGCAATCCAAGAGACAGAAATTGATGTTCCGACAAAAGGCCGATGGATTGATTTTGATTCCGCATCCAGCACGCGCCGGCGCGGGCTTCCAGCGCATGCGACAGAACTTGCAGCAACTGCTGAAAGAAAACGGCTGGCGAGTCCTGACTGGCTGCGGACTCTTCCAATTCCGCGAGAATCAGGGGCCATTGCACAGCGGTTTTCATTGCTGATCCTGGTACGGACTCGCTGAGAGACTGACTAACCCGATGTGGCTGCGACTCCTCAAGTTTGGCCTCCCTTAGGGAATGCAAGACGAAATAAGACTTCGTCGATTGCAGCAGTCTCCGAGAATCGCTCAACGCGATCAAGACCAGATTCAGCTTGACACATTTCACGAATTTTTCATAGCATCAGGCTGCGTTTCGGCAAGGAGGCCGCGCCACCATGTTCCCATCAAATCGTTGTCAATGCTCTGGAATCGCAGCCTGTCTTGTTTTCCTCGCCACATGCAGTGCACTCGGACAGGATCAGGATTCTGGCCGCACCTCCGCTGCAAGCATGATCACTGTGTCGGATTGTAGAGTTACTTTGCTTCAGTCCGCCGTCCTTGCCAGCACACGCTCCGGCGTCATCCAGCACATTGATGTGCAGGACGGCGACCTTGTGCCAGCCGGTTTGATTGTGGCACAGATTCGCGACGACCTTGCGAGTGCCGAAGCGGCAACGACAGCGCTCAAAGCAGAAAACGACGTCGATTTGCGATACGCGGTGAAACTGAGTGAGCTGGCTCAGCTGGAGTATTCCAGAGCAATGGCACTCAACAAAGAAATTCCAGGAGCCCAGTCTGAACT
>JAYVNW010001263.1:0-2665 GCA_043758225.1 Candidatus Kuenenia sp.
AGTGATTCAGCACGAGCGCTGCGGGACTGCCAGGCATCGCGGATTTCCGTCAACTTCACATCGTCAGCGGGCGAAGTTCTGATCGATGTGACAACAACACACACTAACAACACGACCGACCAGCGTACCATTTCGATGCTCCTTAAATTCCCGCGTGGGCCAAACCCGAACAGTGAATTCTGACAGTACTTGAAACGGAACTCTCCGTGCCTGAAACTCCTCGTTCGATGATGATGACATCAAATGAGAAGCGGCCCTCCGAAATTGCTAGTACAGACAGCGAGAATGTTTCGTTCCTTGCCTGCACTTCAATCTTTGCATTCACCACATCAGAAACGCTGATATCCAATTCACGCAAAGTTCGACCCAACCTGCTGGTACAGGAATAATTACGAACTAACTCTACGCCAGGCAATACGGCCCCAAAGTGTGTGAACTCCGGTACTAACCTGATTTCGGAAACAGTTACGATCTTCACTGGCCAGTCGCTGCTAACCAAATTGCCATTTAGCGTCCCGTTTAACGTGAGATTCCCATTCTCGACGCCGGGGATCAAAGTCGGCTTCACGCTGAGTTGCACGCAGAAGTCGTCGGGAGAGGCGCCCGCGAGATTTGAAATCTCCAGCCCGTCGATGTCGCTGGTCGCATGAATCTCGCTTAAGCCAGCGGATTTTCCGAATGGCACGTCGATGCTGCATCCTTGCCCTGATCCAGCAATACACTGCAACTCAAGATCCTTCGGAGTCTTCAGCCAGTACGCATCGCCCACTTCTCCCTGAATCTCCCAACTCGCAGTGGCACCGCCTGCCTCCACTGCATAGACGTTAACGCTGAATGGGCGATCCGCTCCCGATCGCAAAGTCCGGCCTCGCAGATCGATCGCCAAAGCAACATCTCTCGATGAATGCGCGGGAATCTCAATCGGCAGCTTGAATCCTGAAAGTACTGTACAGCCACACGAAGTTGATAGTGACTCGACGATCAGAGGCGATCCAGTGCTATTCTCAAGTGGGAGCGTCCAGTCGAAGGCGGACGTAGACCAAACGCGGCCAAATTGCAGTGCTTCCGGTGGCACTCGGAGTCCGGCGGCTGGTGGCTGGTGGCTGGTGGCTGGTGGCTGGTGGCTGGTGGCTGGTGGCTGGTGGCTGTGCCGTTCTCTTCGCACCCACAAAAGAACATTCCCGTGCACGACAGCAGCACTGTCCGCCGAACGGGCCGCAGTTGCCCCATTACGAGCCCTACGATGGATGACAAGTAACGCATACATTAGATCCCTAACCTAGTTACGTCAGCGATGCCAGATGTTCCACTAAGAATCAGAGATTGTCAATACTAGCGGGTAAATTTTGCGCAAGATGTGCGCACTTGGGATCACTGCCAGACCGCCACGTTGTACGTAGGGATGAAATAAGGTGCAAACACGAGGAATCATGGTTAACGACTGAATTCCACTTTGGCACTTGTCTTAAATCTATCGACGATCAATCTCCAGCACCGCGTGCAGACCGTCTTCCAGAAACGTCAACAGTACGCGAATCTCACTGAACGAATTCAGCATTTCCAGTGACCCGCCGTTTTTGGCATCCGGTGCCGGCTGCTGGGGATGATCGGCGTTGCCATGCACATCGCACACAACTTTTCCGTCTTTCGTGCGCACATAATGACCGCCGCATGGACAGCGATGAACGCCACCGTAGATCCACGATGCCGATGCTGCCAATTGTTCGGGTGTCACTTCAGCATCACCATGATGCGAACTCGCCGCAACCCGCGCGGCGCTAGAGAGTGGGCCAATGTTGTCGATACAAGCTTGACGCGCCGCCTCATCCCAACTCAATCGCATGGACGGCATGATGTGTTTCCATTGCTGTCGATGAATGGTCATCTGCGCGTGAGCCGGTGAAGCAACAGTATCTTTGGGTAAGGGATTGGCAGCGTTTGCTGCAATCTGCTCCAGCGTCTGCAGCTTACTGGCGATGCAAATATTCGACCCGACACGAGCATAGAAAAAACGCCACTTGAGCGGCCCCAGTGACAGCACAAACGATCGAACTTTCGTATCGCCAACCTGGACAGTGTAGAAATCTTTCTTGAACGCAAACCAGCCAAAGTCCGTGTGTGTGCGTGCTTCAATCGCTGCACCCGCATCCAGTTTTTCGAGAAACGCATCAACCACGGCAGCATCTTCAACGGCGACGTCGATATAAACCGGGGCCGTCAGCGACGCGACAGCCATCCCGATGAACAGCGTCTCGCTCCCAATGGAATCCATTGTACCGCGGCTATCAAACATCTCGGGCAGTATCGATGTCAATTGCATATCGAAGGTTGGATCGTTGTCGCAGACGTGGAGCCCGATGCGGTTGCCCAGTCCCTTCGCAACGAACGTGTAGAGATCGCCTTCCTGAATCCGTCCACCCATCACAGAATTCAGACCGAACGGGTCACGGCTGCGCATTGCTGCCTGTCGAGAGAAATCGTCGTCGAAAACCTCCCCGATAACGTTGCCATCGTTGCGAACGAATAGGTTCATCAGCATCGCGTCGGCAATGTCATCGCGTAATTCTCGTACTGATCCATCGGCGATCAGCACCAGGCCGCCGCTCTGAAATCGGTCATGGAGAGCCATTCGAATCTTCGCTGTATCCGGCATCAAGTCGCCAGG
>JAYVNW010001264.1:0-5897 GCA_043758225.1 Candidatus Kuenenia sp.
GTGAGCTGACCGCAACGGCGATATCACGATTGATGCTGCGAGGCAAATCTTCGGGACGAATGACCAGGCCATCCGACAGGATCGCAGCATGTTCGAGGACGTTCGCCAGTTCGCGAACATTCCCGGACCAGTGATGTGACTGAAGCAGCTTGATGGTTTCCGGCGGCAGCATATCAGGAGAAATGTAGTCTCGCTTCAGATGCCGGGATATTAAATGCAATGCCAGTGATGGAATGTCATCCAGTCGTTCACGCAATGGCGGCAAATAGATTTCGAACGTATTGACACGGAAGAACAAGTCTTCGCGAAATGTGCCGTCCGCCACCATCTGTTGCAGTTCACGGTTGGTCGCACACACAATTCGCACATCGACATGAAACGGTTCGTTATCGCCAACGCGTCGTACTTCGCCGGATTCCAGAAATCGCAGCAGCTTGACCTGCATTGATTTGTCGAGTTCTCCTAATTCGTCGAGGAACAATGTGCCACCGTTCGCAACTTCAAACAAACCAGCTCGGTTTGCATCAGCCCCGGTGAACGCACCTTTGCGATGACCAAAGAATTCACTTTCAACAAGGTTTTCCGGAATCGCGCCGCAGTTGACGGCGACGAATGGTTCATTGCGGCGTTCGCTTTGTTCGTGAACTCGCCGAGCCACCATTTCTTTACCGGTGCCGGTTTCGCCAAGAATCAGCACGGCTGAATCCGTCGGGGCGATCTTGTCAATGAGCTTCTGAACTCGCATCATCGGCGCTGAAGTGCCGATCAGATTGGATTTCCCTTCAACGCGCTGCAGGCGACTTTCGAGAGCGATTGTTTTATTTTCGAGCGACTTCTTTTCGCCGATACGCTCCAAAACATTGATAATTTCAAACAGCGAAACCGGCTTCGGCAGGAAGTCGTAAGCTCCCATGCGAATCGCGCGGATGGCGTCGTCACGATCACCGTGGCCCGTGCTGATGACAGAAACAGTTTCGGGTGAATGTTCGCGGAGATAATCGATGACGTCCCAACCGCTGCCGCCTGGCATGCGGAGGTCGATAATGGCGGCGTCGAAGACGTTCTTCTGAATGGCTTCGATGGCGGAACCGGGGGATTGGCGAACGGTGGCGTTGTGGCCCATTCGCGGAAGCTCCGACCGCATCAAATCGGCGATGGATTGTTCGTCATCGACAAACAAAACTCGCAGGCTGTGTCGTTTTTTTGTGCTCACTGCCGACTCCGTGGCGACCGCTTTCAGCTTCGTGCTGCGCGCGTTTTCGTGTAGGAAAGATTGTGCGAAAGAGAGTTTCGCGAAAGTCTTCTGCTGATTTCGCCGCAATCGATGCCGTGTCCGGCACAAATTGCCGCTGAGAGAGGGCTGAGTGATACCAGAATGCCGTGATTGGGGCAACGCGGAATTCCGGGCCGAAACACAGCGGTTTTTGAGATTCGGCGGCCGTTGCGTCCGCTTCTCAAGAATCCATGCCGCCCGATTGTTGTACTCTCGATGTTGCCGTGAAATACTGCGGCAAGCTGCGTTGCAAGCAGGTCCAGCCTGCCGGGCTGCAGTTTTAGTAGGTTCAGCCTGCCGGGCTGGACTTTCGCCGCAAGGCGAACCGAAGGGCGGATGTCCGCTCAGCGGCGACAGGTTGTCTAATAATCTACCTGCGTTAAGTCGCAGGCCGTGACAAGTCGCGAAGTCCTTTCCGGCAGAAAGGACTGACAGAAGGCCGCAGTCAATCATGCTCTGGGAAGTGGAAATTCTGCCGATCGGCAGCGAAAAGGATTACGAAGGTCAACGCATCCTCGCCAGCGCTCGCAGCCAGGGCATTTCCGGGCTGGACGCCGTGAAGTCGGCGAAGACATTTCTGATCCAGGGCGATCTGACTCGTAGTGACGCAACTCGCGCGGCTGAGCAATTGCTTGTCGATCCTGTGACGGAGCAGTTTCATATTCATAAACTGCCTTCATCAGAATCTCAGATTTCAAATCTCAAATCTCAAATTCTTCTGAACGTGTTGCTTCATCCCGGCGTCACGGACAGCGTCGCAGAAAACGCCGCGAAGGCACTGAGGCGCCTGGATCTGGGCGTCACCAACGTCGCCACTTGCCGACGGTATTGGCTTACCGGCGACCTTGGTGCGGCGAAGGTGTCTCAACTTTCGAAGAAGGTTCTCGCCAACGACGCTATTGAATACGTCGTTACCGGGCCGTTGCAAATCAAAGACCTGACGCTCGGCAGTGAATACAAATTCAAGCTGACGACCGTTGCCATTTGTGACATGAACGACGACGAATTGATGGTGCTCAGCAAGAAGGGCCAACTGTATCTGAGTATCGCGGAAATGAAGACCGTGCAGGATCATTTCCACAGCCTGCAGCGTGATCCAACGGACATCGAACTGGAAACCATTGCCCAAACCTGGAGCGAGCACTGTTCGCACAAGACGCTCGGCGGGCGTATTCATTATGTTGAAACCTGCGACGGCAAAGTTGTTCGCGATACGCACTTTAACAATATGCTGAAGGAAACGATTTTCGCCGCTACCGTGCAGATTCGTAAGAACCTTGGCAAAGACGACTGGTGCGTGAGCGTGTTTAAAGACAACGCTGGCATCGTTAAGTTCGATGACAGACAAAACGTTTGCATTAAAGTTGAAACCCACAATCATCCGTCAGCGATCGAACCCTACGGGGGAGCGAACACTGGAATGGGCGGCGTGATCCGCGATCCGCTGGGAACTGGCCTGGGAGCTCGCCCAGTTTGCAGTACAGACGTCTTCTGTTTCGCTCGACCAGATTATCCGTCCGATCAGCTTCCGCCAGGTGTGCTTCATCCGCAGGCTGTGATGCAGGGAGTCGTCTCGGGGGTTCGCGACTACGGCAATCGCATGGGAATTCCAACAGTCAACGGGGCGGTTTGCTTCGATGATCGGTATCTCGGCAACCCACTGGTCTACTGTGGCAACGTTGCAATGATTCCTGTCGATAAGTGCGACAAGAAAGTCAGCCCCGGCGACCTGATCGTGTCCGTTGGTGGCCGCACGGGACGCGACGGAATTCATGGTGCAACGTTTTCATCCGTTGAACTCACCGAAGAGAGCGAACATATCTCCGGTGGAGCTGTACAGATCGGAAATCCAGTCACCGAAAAGATGGTAGCTGACGTCATCCTTGCCGCTCGAGATTTGAATCTGTACTCCGCGATCACCGACTGTGGAGCTGGCGGTTTCAGCAGCGCAGTCGGCGAAATGGGAGAAGACACCGGTGCCGAAGTGTGGCTGGACAAGGCGCCGCTGAAATATTCAGGGTTGTCATACACAGAAGTCTGGATTAGCGAAGCACAGGAACGCATGGTGCTGTCCGTGCCGCCTGCGAAATGGGATGCGTTCCACGACTTGTGTGCATCCGAAGGCGTTGAAGCAACAGCCATCGGCGTATTCACGGACACGAAGCAACTTGTGCTGAAATACGGCGAACACGAAGTCGGCAATCTCAGTATCGATTTCATGCACGGTGGCCGTCCGCCGGTGATTCGCGAAGCGGTGTATGACATCAAAAGTAGCCCTCACGCTCAGCGTGAGGAGCCAACGAGTGTAACGTCACACCAATCGAGCAGCGTTTCCATATCAAACAACGCCAAATCGAATGCTGGATCCGCCAGCGCACCATCGCCAAGTTTACCCAAAAAGGCTCATCACGCGGAGCGTGATGGCTACATTAAGGCAGACTACACCGACGATCTGAAAAAAATACTTGGTTCACTCAACGTTGCCAGCAAAGAATGGATCATCCGCCAGTACGACCATGAAGTTCAGGCCGGAAGTGTGATCAAGCCGCTGGTTGGAATCAACAACGATGGCCCATCGGATGCGTCTGTTGTTCGCCCCGACCTCACATCGAAGCGTGGCCTTGTCGTTTCCTGCGGCATCAACCCACACTTCGGCGATCTGGACCCATACTGGATGGCCGCATCCGCCATCGACGAAGCAGTGCGTAACTGCGTCGCAGTCGGAGCTGATCCGGATCGCATCGCGATTCTCGACAATTTCTGCTGGGGCAACACAGAACGCGCCGAAACTCTCGGCACGCTCGTGCGAGCCGCTGTCGGTTGTCAGGACGTTGCGATTGCCTATGGCACACCATTTGTCAGCGGCAAGGACAGCCTGAACAATGAATTCAGTTACGAAGTCGATTCAAAGGGGTCTGACCCTGTTGCGACTTCAGGGTCGGACCCCGTTAAATCGACGCAACGCAAGACTGTTGCGATTCCATCGACGCTGCTGATCACAGCCCTCGGCCAGGTCGATGACGTCGAAACCTGCGTCACCATGGATCTCAAAGGCCCCGGCAATCTGCTCTATCTGATCGGAGAGACGAAAGACGAAATGGGCGGTAGCCACTACAACCTCGTCACCGGCCTCACCGGCGGCAACGTACCGACCGTTGACACGGAGATGGCCCCCAAAATCTTCCGAGCCCTCCATCAAGCGATCAAGCAAGGCCTAATCCTCAGCTGCCATGACCTCAGCGAAGGCGGCCTCGCGGTTGCCGCGGCAGAGATGGCATTTGCGGGCGGGGTTGGTGTGGAGATTGAGTTGCCGGAGGCAAGTGATATAATAATTCTTTTTTCAGAAAGCAACACGCGATTCCTGGTAGAAGTTTCACCTGCACACGCTGATGATTTGGAGGCTGTCTGTACTTACATCATGTTGACCCGGATAGGTGTCACCACGAACAATGCTATGGTAAACATGAAGTTGAACGACACGACACTCATCCATGAATCAGCATCAGGATTTAAGGGCTGCTGGCAATCTCCGTTGGATCATCCATAAAAATGGACAGGCGCACGAAAAAAGAGTACTTGCTGCGCACTTTCGTCATTGGGCTCATGATGACCGTGGTTGGGTTTGCAATACGCTATTCAATAATTGATTTGTCGACCAGACGTCAACCACACGGCTATCGCGGTGAAGGTATGCTTTTGGGACTCGTTGGGTTCGCGTTCTTTGCATACGGGAGCATTCGGCTTGCGATCGAGACACAGCGGCGCGACTGAATGCTGAAAGCCGATCTCGATCGTGTTGGCAGCTGCCCGCCAAACGCAGGTCTTCAGAGACTCAGTCGTTCGGGAACTTCGGATCGACAATCGTTGTCGTAGTGTCATTGACCGATGGTCTTGAGATTGTATTGTCTGCCGACGACGGTTCGTTCAGGGGATGTGGTGATTCGGGTGCGGCAGTGGATTCTGCTGGAGGATCAATGACCGGCTTTGAAGCCGTTGTTGGACGTAGCGGGAACCGAACTAATTCGGCGGCGTTTACGCCAGGAACCTGGCCATCACGAGCTCGCTGCAGGCCGTTGACGCCGGGAATAAAGAGGGCCGCATTCAATTCAAATGATGACGGCGTCAGATTCCGCAACCACACGTCGCTGTTGCCAACCTTCCAGCTGTCATTCTGCCACGCGAATTCCGGTAGCTCATCCGCATTCGTTTCGGCACTATCACTTCGCTCACCCCAATATCGCAGCCACTCTGCGAAATCAAGACGCCGTGACGCGTAATCCAGTGCCGACGTTTCAATTTGCCAGTAAATCTGAAATTCGTCGTAGAGATTGTTGAAGCCATTCCAGGACACAAATGACTCCAGATCCTCAACAAAGCTGCTTCCAACAGTCAGCATCAGCCGCTGATCTTTGCCCTGAGCCGCAAACACGCAGCCTTCGCTGCGTACTGAAAGCCGAGGCATCAAACGCTGCATGCCGCCGGGTTGAAGGCTATTTGTATCATCCATTTTCAGCAACGGGGCAGACATCAGACACGTCACATGATTCATTTCGATGGCAACTGCGCCCTGCGATGGCATCATTGAAGCATCACCACGGTTGTCGATCAGCGAACCTTTCAATGC
>JAYVNW010001265.1:0-6546 GCA_043758225.1 Candidatus Kuenenia sp.
CGTCGCGATTGCCTGCTTCATATTGATCAGTTGCCTGCCGAGTGCAGTTTTTTCATCACCAAACTTTGCGTCTGCAATTTTACCCTGGCCAGTTCGATACAGGTCTTTCCCTTGTCGTCAGAAAACCAGACCATAGAGTGATAGTGAATCGACTCATCGGCTCGCATGCCGGCACCGTTCAGCGTGGAACAATAAATCCGTAAAAGCATTGTGAGCTGCGCTGTCCCGGATAGGCCAAACTTCAACAAGTTCTGGTTGAGTCACTGGCGTGGTTCAATCTTCATCTCCGGCAGCGTCTCGGAAAGCGCGAGTGTGGCCCATGCGGTGGCGGCGATCGAAATAAACTGATCTTTGCCGTGCGGAAATCCGGATTCGTAGAACGTTTGAATCGGCTTGGCATGTGTCTCTACGCGCCATGTTCCGTCTTCAAGTTGCGAGTCGATCAAATAACGGCAACCAGCCACAATTGCTGAGTGATCGCCAGGCAAATTCCCCGCGTCCTGTAATGCGGTCAAGACAGAGCCTGATGCATAGGCATCGGAAGTCATGTCGTCCGCCTGGGACCAACCGCCATCGGCCCGCTGTTTCGCCAGCAATGCATCGACGGCCTTTTTTAAAATGTCATCGCTCGCATCAACATACGGCAGTGTTCGCAATTGAAAAACACGATCTTCCGTGTCGATAGGTTCAGTCTCCAGCACCCATTTTGCTGCCGCATCACGTCGCGCTGCGATACCAGTCTTTTGTTCGTCAGTTCCGAAATACGACATCGCCCGCAATGCAACGTAGGTTGCTGTGAATGGACTTCCCATCGAAGGAAGTCGCTGGCTGCTGGACAACCACCGATTCCTGTCCTGTTGGTATTCAACCAGATAATGAATCACTGCATTGGTTGTTTCATCCGACTTCCAGTCACCAACTTCCAGTGTCCACATGGCATAGCCAGCTGTCATCACTTGACCGCCCTGCCCTTTTCCTGCCTGATAATCAGTTTTGCCATTGTCCAGGTGATCCCATGTATGTTGCATCTGTCGCTGAATGTTCTGCTGATCGACAACAAAGCCCCGTTTTGCCGCTTCGGTCAATGCAATCACCGGCATTGCCTGGCTATGACACGTAAAGCACTTGCGTTCTTTCACTGAGACGGCAGCGCCTTGTTGCAACGACGGGATGGCTTGTTGAATTGCAGTTCGCGCTTCATCCGGAGAAACACTGACCGTGACCAAAGTTTGTTCTGGAACGGACTCGTCAGCAGCCAGAATCCGGCAACAGGCAATAATTATTGAAAGCAGCATAGAACTACAACCCAGTGAATCGCGGCGGGCGTTTTTCTGAAAATGCAGCAAGACCTTCTTGCGCATCAAATGATTCGAGGCATCGCAAATACGCTTCCGTATCAGCTCGGTGAGCGACTTTGGGTTGAGAGCCTTCGTCGAGATGCACAAGGCGCTTGATTTCTCGCAAGGCCGCCGCTGGCATCTGCAACATCTTTTCTGCAATCTGTCGACCACGCTTCAGCAACGTGCTGCCGGCAACAATCTCGCTGACAAGTCCCCATTCCAGAGCTTTCGAGGCCGAGATCGGTTCGCCCAGCAGGCACATTTCCAGTGCACGTGATTTTCCGACCAACGCGGTCAGTTGAGCAATCCCGTAACCGGGTGGCCAGCCGAGGCGAATCTCCGGCATTGCAAAACGCGCCGCATGACTGGCAATTCGCATGTCTGCAGAATATGCGGCAACGCAACCTGCTCCAAAGGCATCGCCATTCACGAGCGCGATGATTGGCTGCGGAAGACGCTCGAACGCAAGATACATTTCGGCCTGACGATGGCTGAGTGTTCGAGCAGTCTCCAGCGAGAGGTTTCGAAGTTCCTTCACGTCATCCCCTGCGCAAAACGCATCGCCTGCGCCGGTCAGCAGTACGACACGAACATCCTGCGAATGCCCCAATAACCATCCGACAAGTCGTTCGATATCGTTGGTCATCTGGACGTTGACAGAATTCAGCGATTTTGGCCGATTGAGTGTCGCAGTGGCGATGCGATTTGCGATCTCAACCTGCACAGTTTCGAGCTGCGGCAAGGCTCCTGTATTTGCAGAAGTGTTCATCGCGTTTCCTTCGTCATTTGACAGCTTTGCCAGGTTTTCGATGATGCGGCTAACCGAAACGATCGCGCGGGAATGATTCCCTTTGCCGATCAGTCGGTCTCCCGCGTAAGCTTCGACGTCAAAGGAAATTCGACGACCATCAATCGACGTCACTTTGGCCACACCGACAACCATTGATCTGATACCAGCTCCGCCGATGTGCTGAATGTTGACTTCGATGCCAACTGATTCTTCGTCAGGCTCGAGAAACGGTCGCAGCGACTCACGTGCTGCACGTTCCATCAGAAGAATCATGTTTGGTGTGGAAAAAACTGTTGCTCGTGAATCGCCACCCAGCGTAATGATCATGGACGCATCAACAATCCATGACAGTTTTCCAATGTCGCCCGCTTTCAATCCGGATTTCATATTGAATCTTCAGCTGGTTGAAAAATCAGTCTCATCACGAATGAGGTTGAAGGCTTGCTATTATTTTTTAATTCGTACGACTGGTTGCGTCGGCCAAATATTGAAGTGCAACTTCGCGATTTGCGTGGGAGCTCATGGAAAAATCAACCTTTGGATTCTCCAGCAGCATCAGAGTCTTCAGCATACCTCGCATGTTGTCGGACAAGTGACACAATGCTGATTCACCTTTGCAGGCGCGAGCTTTCTGCGAAAGTCGCAGCAGAAGGCTGACGAAGGTTGAACCAAAGTAGTCAAGGTTCGAAAAGTCCACCAACAGGTGACGAGTGCCTGGTTCGCTTAGCAATCGATACGCCTCATTATATGCATTTCGAAAATCGTTATCCCGAAACTCAACGAAAGGACCATTAGGGGTCACAACCAACACGTCGGACTGGAGTTCAAATTCGAACAGCTGTTTACCGGTCATGAAATTCAGCCGACAGTTTGCAGAGAATTACGTAACATGTTGAAATAGGGCATCAGGAACTCTCCAGCGACGATCATTCGCAATGATTTCTGGTTGGTTCCAACGTCTCAGACAGGTTTCTGAACAGTCGCATCATCGGCATTCGATTAATTGGTTTCTATTCTGAAATTCGTGTTTTTTGCGTTCTTATCGGATTCAGTGCAGTGCCGACGAAGTTCTTGTGGTGAATCTGGGCAGAAATCGGCATTCCATCTACAATGCTTTGCTGGCGTTGAACTGAAACTTGGACGTTGGTGGATTCCTGAGACAATGGACTGTGCTGATGCGATTTCACTTTGTAGATAATCTGCGACCCGCAAGACTACTGCGAATTAGTCTGGCAAGCGTCGCGATATACCTTTGTCTTGGGCTGCCCTCTCCTTTACTCGCGGATGAAGCCACAACAAAGACAGCGGTTGCGACGGAGGCGTTTCTCAGTCCTCGGGAGATGCTTGCGGCTGGAGGCATGATCGGATATGTCATCATCTTTCTCAGCTTCCTGATGGTCGCCTTGATTGTTGATTATCTGCTCACGATCCGCCGTACAACTTTCATGACGCTTGGCCTGGCGGAAGATGTTCACAAATTGCTGGCGGAACGAAAACTGGCAGAAGCAACTTCCCTTTGCGAAAAACAAACTGGTTTTCTGGGCCGAGTTTTGTTTGCCGGATTGCAGGAAAGTCCATTCGGGTTTACAGCGGTTGAAAAAGCCATGGAAGACTGTGCTGCCGAACAGTCTGCTCGCAGCTATCGGCGCATTGAACATCTGGCGGTAATCAGCACCCTTGCCCCAATGTTAGGATTGATGGGAACCGTCTGGGGGATGATTCAGGCATTCATGGAATTTGAAATGAAGGCCAATCCGCAGATTTCAGAACTGGCCCCAGGCGTTTACAAAGCCCTTGTCACAACACTTCAGGGACTGGCCGTGGCAATCCCCGCGACAGGGGCTCTGGCGTTTTTCCGCAGTCGAGTTGAAGAACTTTCGATGGAAGCTGCATTGCTGGCAAATCACGTATTCGCCGACTTTCGCCGTACAACGCAGCTTCGAAAGAAGGCTCGGTCCAGCTCAGATGCAGACGTTTGATTGACTGCCACTATCTTTCAAGGTGTAACCCATGCGGTTGTTTGTCGGTCTTGCAATCCTGTTGATCAGTCTGACTTCGATGAAGACGAGCGTTGGGGCTATCTTTGCTTTGGCAATCCATTTCCAATTTCCCGCGTCCCCGCGACACTCGAAGCAGTCCGTGATCGATCGGCGTATGAATCCTTGACTTGCCGTGAAGAGTTGCCGGACGCGAATCCAACTCAGGAGCAACTTCGCAATGCCAAACCGCTACGAGACGCCTCAGGTCAATTGGTTTGGCGATGGGCGAACGCTCCGCCCGTGACGCAACAGGATGAACGACGCTGGGTGAAGAATGGGCAGATGAAAATTGAAGAAGCTCGATTCCTGCCACGCGATGCAGAGTCAACGAAACGCATCGTAGAAGTTCATGCGGGTACGATTCATTTCAACGCTTTCCGAAATCGCTGGGTCATGATTGCGAATGAGCAAGCGTGGGACAAAAGCAGTCCGTCGTTTCTGGGCGAAGTGTTTTACTCTGAGGCCGATTCGCCTCAAGGCCCATTTCTTGGAACCGTCCGAATTGCCACGCATCCGGGGCAGAGTTTTTACAATCCCTGCCATCACCCATTTTTCGATCAGCAGTTCGGACGTTTGATTTACTTCGAAGGCACGTATTGCAACACCTTCACTGAATCACCCGCGACACCACGATTCAACTACAACCAGATGATGTATCGTCTGGATCTGTCGAACTCGCGGATCGCAAATTTTTTTGGCGACGCCACAAACCCGTAGGACCGCCATCTTAGGCGTTAGGATCAATCCGTCGCGACGAATTGAAGTGAGGGCCGTCTCACTGCTCGACGGTGATTTTCGATGCAGCCATCATAAATAATGTTGACAGGACGATTAAGGACAAGACGATGAATCGCATTCAAAACGTCCCGTCCGAAATTGTCCTGTCAATCAGAATTTACGATTGAGCACAGTGTTGCTGCGGCACGAGAACTGCTACTTGTTCTGCGAAACACAATACAAGTGCTTGTTCGATCGAACAAAGATTTGACCGCTACTGATGGCAGGGGTCGCGCTGAAATCTTCTGTTTCCGAAGTCAAACGATTCGTCGCCAGTTGTTCAAACTTGTCCGTCGCTTTGATGACATGGATGTCACCGCCGCGAGACACATAATAGATTTTGCCATCACCCATGACCGGAGATGAATAGTCTCCACCACGACCGCCGCCTCCGCCAAATCCGCCAAATCCGCCAAATTCACCGCGACCTCCCCGACCGCCTGGTTGTCCGCCGCCACTTGGTTGTCCGCCGCCGCCCGGTTCTCGGGCAGGGGGTTCATTTCCTGCCGCAGCTCCGCCGCTTTGCAGCCGAGTCTCAAAGATCTGTTCATCGTTTGTTGCATTAACGCAGCGAACAACTCCACCGGAAATCAGATACATACGACCTTCGTAAATCAAAGGTGTCGAAAAGCGATTGCTGTCTCGCCCAGACCAGACAACACTTGATCCTGTGATGTCTCCTTTTCCGCCTGTCTTGATCGCGATCGATCCGCCGCCTCGTCCTTCCACAGCGAAGATCTTGCCATCAGAAACGACGACGCTGGAATTGAATTGATCGGTTGCCATCGCTTCGCAGTACCATTTCAACTTGCCAGTCACGGGATTGAGGCCCCAGATTTCGTTGGGAGCGCCGATGACTACGTCCGTGCGTTCTTCATCGATCTTTGCAAGTACCGGCGTGCCCCAGACATTGCCCAGTCCGTCGCTGTCGGCTCGCCATAATTCTTTGCCCGTACTCTTGTCGAGTCCCACAATTGCGCGAGCCTCTGGGCCAGCGGCGACGACGACGACGTTGCCGGTCAAAATCGGGCTGGACGATGATCCCCATTGACGATCATCGGATTCCTTGCCGACATTTGTCTGCCACAATTCTTTGCCGTCCAAATCGTAGCTGAAGACGCCGGACTTACCGAAGAACACGTACACGTTTGTTCCATCGGATGTAGGCGTATGAGACGCATAGCCGTGCTCTGGAACACCGGCTCCGGAAAAACGATCTTCCGGCTGTACGGCATCAACCGTTTTTTCCCACAATGTTTTGCCTGATGCACGATCGATGCAAACAAGATGGCGTTTCAGGTTTTCAATCTCACCGGGATTCTGGCGATCCATTCCGTAGCCCGAATAGCAAGTGACAAACACCTTGTCGCCGACAACGATCGGGCAGGACACGCCAGCTCCCGGCAGCGCGACCTTCCATTGCAGGTTTTCCGTTTCAGTGAATGTTGCCGGCAGTGGATCAGTGTCAGGAGAAATTCCGGTTCCGTTGGGTCCGCGAAATCGATCCCAGTCAGATCCCCGCACAGAGTTCATCTCGGACGACGCGCCCCAGAGTGACAAGGCAAACAGAATTGCGAGAGTTGAAGATGTACATTTCTGG
>JAYVNW010001266.1:0-6357 GCA_043758225.1 Candidatus Kuenenia sp.
CGGCAGAACTCCCAGGAGGCGGTCCGTTACCTGCAATCGCATCAGTTCGTTTACGGCATCAACGTTGGATGCAATATTATGTTGCGAAAGCACGACGCCCTTCGGTTCGCCAGTTGAACCTGACGTAAAGATCACCGTGAAAGGATCGTCGGCTTTGATCTGATCCAGAGCCAACCTTCGGCACAAAAGTCCAATCGGCATAAATTTCGCCAACACGAATGCTTTGGCTTTGTCAGTAGAGGTGATTTGAGGCTTCAGGTCCTCAAGCAGAATCACCTCCGCGTCCAGTTTCATGGGACGCTTTTCCATAAACGCGCGGCTGGTGATGACCTGCTTGATGCCTGCTTCACGGATACAATAGTTAACCAGATCTTCAGTCAGAGTATAGTTCAAATTGACAGTCACTTTGCCTGCCAGCGTCAACGCGGTATTCGCCAGCACACCCCCAACGGCCGGTGGAAGCAGGATCCCGACGTATTTGACATCAGGCTTCAGTACCTGTCTTGTGAGCAGAGCATGAAATGCCAGCGAGCTGGTCAGAAGTTTTCCGCCCGTAAGTTCCGTACCACCAGAATCGGCAACCTTCGTACGATTCCATGCCAGACGACATTCGCGGATAAACCTTCGAGCCGGGATCACGCTGCGTTCCTTTCTCAACAGCACCGATTGGGTGTTTAACAGCAATACAGCATTACGAACAACATCGACATCGTCAACGTGCAGCAGGGGCTCCCCGAACGAAATCGACACTGGATACGGCCAGTACTTTGGCTTCTTCCAGATGAACTTACCGCGTTCGTAGCTAAAGATGCTTCCCCACAGTTCGTCGAGACACACTGGAACAACCGGAGCATCGGTGTCCTTCAGAATTCGCAGCATGCCGCGTTCAAATTTCTGCAGTTGCCCGGTTCGACTGATTTTTCCTTCCGCAAAGATGCAGACCAACTGTCCGCTGTTTAAAGCATCGCGAGCCGTGTTCAGGGAATTGAGCAACGCGCGTGGTCCGTCGCCAGCACGAATTGGGATGATACCAAACAGATTCGACAACCACGTGGCAAAGCGACCCTGAACATAGTCCGCATAAGCGACCATTCGAATGGGGCGCGAACTCGCCAGCAAAATCAAAATTCCGTCGATCCAGGACACATGATTCGCCACCAACAGAGCCGGACCTCGTTCCGGGATATTCTCAATGCCATATGTGCGAACTCGGTACACAAAACGACTCAGCAACCACACGAAAAATCGAATTGTCGCCTGCGGCAAAATCCAGACCGCATAGATCACGATCGGAATGATGCCCATACCGGACAGCAGAAAGATCTGCGATCCTGACATCTGCATCGGCGTATGCATCATCCAGAAGAGTCCGGACACACAGAGCATTCCAATCGCCGTCAATTGTTGCACGGCAGCCAGAATGGCCCCGAGCTTTTCGTGTGGGCTGCGTTCCTGGATGTAGGCATTCAGTGGCACGTTGAACAGACCGCCACCCAGCCCTATCATGACAAGCATGGCTCCTGTCATGACCGGTGAATCACTGCAAAAATATAACAGGATGCAGGCCAGACCCATCAGCAGCGTGCCGAACGGAACCATCCCAAGTTCAACGCGACCATTCGAAAGCCAGCCGGCCAGCAAGCTGCCGATCCCAACGCCAATCACCAGCATGGCCATAAACGGAGCTGGACTGACTTTGGTCACGTCCGAAAGTTCGGTGGTCACGAACACATCGATATTCATCTGTGCAAGCGCTGCCAGTGACCAAAAGAACACGATTCCAAATGACACGCGCAGAATCGCTCGATCACTCAGCACAAGTTTTAGATCTCGCCATGAATCTGTGACAAGATTCCATTGGAACCGGACCGTCGGATTTGCGGCCTTCACGTGCGTCGTCAACAGCGCACCGACAACACCCAGCAGCGCAACGCTGATCAGTGCGATGGCAGCAGTTGGTATTCCAGCCGCACGATTGACAATTGTCATATCAGCCAGCGTATAGCCAGCGACGGTACCTGCGATCGATCCAATGAGTGTGGCCACGCCAGACAGTCCGTTCGCTGCAGAAATATCTGAACGCCGTACCAGTTCCGGGATGATCCCGTACTTTGCTGTCCCAATGAGTGTCGCCTGCGTCCCGATGAGAAATAACATAGCAAACATCGACGTCACGTGTCCCTGCTGAATGGCAAACAGCCCTCCAGCCATCAACGCGACTTCGGTCCACTTCAACCAGATGATAGAACTGCGTTTACTAAACCTGTCAGCAACCCATCCGGCCCAGGGCGCGAAGATCACAAATGGCAGCACGAACACAAACAATCCCAGTGGAAGAACAATCTCTGCGGGCTGCATCGAATATTCAGCAATGTGCCAGACATCGTCCTTGAACAAGTGCCGCGCGATGGGGCAGACCATCCAGCGAAACATGCTGTCATTGACGGCCGTCAGAAACGTCATCAGCAAATAACCGTTAAACGACCATGAGGTCAAACGTTGCGGATCTGCAGTGGGCGTTGTAATCGTTTCGACACTGGAAATAACTGTGACTCCTGATTAATCCCTGATCCATTTGCACGAAATTTCGCATGTACGAAAGGATCGCCACCACTCAACAAATCTCTCGCCAATCCGGAAACGGCAATTGTACGCTGGTCTTGCCATCCTTGCATTCTTTTCACACTTGGCCACCAGTCACGGGAATTGTCACGTTTTCCGGTAACGAGTGATCATCGTTGCGGCAGTAGATGAGGCGTTGTAAAGGATTCGCGGTCTCTGCAACAATCGCAACTGCAGTTTTGAACGTCAATCTGGCGTGTAGACAGGGCCGCAGGTGCTACAATCATTGGAGAAATCTCGTTGAACCAACATCCTGAATCCTCAAACCTATGCAGTCCCAAGACACATTTCTGCCAACCCCGGATATGATCGCTGATGCTCTCATCGAACAACTGCGAAGGTACGGATCCGTCGCCGTCGCGTATTCTGGCGGCGTTGACAGCGCAGTGGTGGCGAAAGCTGCCGCTTTAGCGTTGGGAGATAAATCTGTGGCGGTGACCGCAGTCAGCCCCAGTCTGGCGTCCAGCGAACTGGAAATTGCAAGACGCGAAGCGATACTGATCGGTATTCGTCACATTGAACTGCAGACTCTGGAATTCAATCGTCCGGAATATCGTCGCAACGCCGGCGACCGATGCTTCTACTGCAAAGACACTTTATATGAATTGACGGCATCAAATCTGAGCAATCTCGGCGTCAATGTGATTGTCAACGGAGCCAACACCGACGATCTTGGTGACCATCGCCCCGGCATGCAGGCCGCAATCAATCACAATATCCGCAGCCCATTAATTGAAGCTGGTCTCAACAAAGCCGCAGTGCGACAACTTGCTCGCTTTTGGAATTTATCTGTCGCCGAAAAGCCAGCGTCGCCATGTCTCGCCAGCCGTATTGCTTATGGAGTCGAAGTTACGGAGGAACGAGTTCAACGTGTTGAACACGCGGAAGCATTTCTAAAAGTCGTTACCGGAATTCAGGAACTTCGAGTTCGCCACGAAGAGCATGAACTCGCTCGTATCGAAGTGCCCATCGATCAGATCTCAAATCTACTTGAGCCCAGTCTCCGAGCTCAGATCACAGCAGAGTTCCACTCGCTGGGGTTTCGATTTGTCACCATCGATCTGGACGGATTTCGTTCCGGCAGTCTGAATAATTCACTGCCGCTTGTGGAGTTGCGAATAGTAAAGGATTTGTCCTGAGTTAGGTTTTCCGGTTTTGACATAGCCAAATTCAGGCTTCACTTCGCCTATTTAAAAATGTTTCTTGCCTTTCGCTGTAACACAAACCATGATCTAAACAGACGGAGCCTTCCCGATGCTGATACTGGACGGCTGATTTCGTCTTTTAGAGGTTGCTCCGTGTCTGAATTTGTAAACAACCACCGCAGTCTTCAGCAGGTTCTTTGCCTGTTGATTTGCGTCTGCGCCTGGCGCGGGCCGGTGCCGGTGTTGCACGATCATGACGCTGTCAAAGGTTCAGAACTGCAGAACCGACACGCTCAGACGTTTCATAATGGCCAGCGGGTCGATGAAATTATCGGTCTGCACTGGCACCTGGGATTTCCGGAAGACATCACTGGCGAAAAATGCCCACCGCGGGATGAGGCGGTTCCAGAACTGTCTTTGTTTGCATCTACAGCGGCCGCTAGTTCTTGCGAAATCTCTGCAGCCGCTTCGTTGCAGTTGAAATTGAACGTGTTGACTGCACCCTGCGTCGTCAATGAAATTGACAAGGCGTCGTTGTCATCGCGTGGCTTAAGTGCACCGTGTGCATTTCTACAGACGTTGCTCAGCGAACTGCCTCTGTCTACCGTAACAGGCGTTTGCCTGGTCTAGAGCCCGGTCTCTGCGTACCGCCGAGTGTCGGCGAAGGTTGTAATGCGAGTGCTCAGCCAGTTGGCTTCGAGCCGCAGACTTTCACAGGGATTCCGGATCATGAAATCACGATTGTTCATTGGTGCGATTGTTATCGTTTCTGCTGCTGCCGCTTTCGTTGTGTGGAAGCACTATTTCCACATGAAACATTCTGTCGGGAACGAAATTGCTACAGACAGTTCAGTTGCCACTGAACACGTTGCGACTCCTGCGACTGTGCAATTGACAACGGACAAGCTGAAGGCCGCCGATATTCAGTGGGCGGTTGTCGAACGGACGCAACTGCGACCCGAGAACAAGGTTCCGGGCCGATTGAAATACGATGATCGCCGCCATGTTGAGGTGCGATCAGCGACTGGAGGAATCGTCACGGCGGTTCGCGTCAACCCCGGTGATCAGGTGAAAGCTGGCGACGTGTTGATTGAACTCAGCAGCCCCGAAGTCGGCAACGCTCGAGCCGACGTGTTGCAGCGTGCCGCGGAATTGAAACTTGCTGTCGAAAGTCGCGACTGGGAAAAGGACATCTGCAACGGCCTTGCAAAACTTTCGCAGGCCATTCGTGATCGCAACCCAGTCGAAAGCATTAAACAGGAATTCAAGAATGTGACGCTGGGCAAAAATCGTGAGCAACTGTTGTCAGCGTACTCCGATCTGCTGCTCGCAGAATCGCTGGTCAGTGCGGCTCGCGACAGCGCCAACAGCGGCGTTGTGCCAGGGCGACTGATCGCAGAACGCACCAACAATCGCGACAATGCCGAAGCCGTCCTGCTCACTGCGTTGGAAAGCCTGACATATACGACCACGGTAAGTCGTCGTCACGCAGAAGCAACCGTTGAAGATGCCGAGCGGCGACTTCGCATCAGTCGTCAGTCGGTTCTCACACTGCTCGGACACAGCGCCGCGGATGAACATCCAACATTACCAGCTTCCGAGAATAAGTCCGCTAAGGAAAAATTGACTGACGCATCAGATCCCGAATCGCTGTCGCTCGTTCAGTTGCGTGCTCCCTTCGCCGGCACAATCGAACGACGCAATTTTTCGCCTAGCGAACGCGTCGCTGCAGGCGATGGACTACTGACATTGGCCGACACTGCAACATTATGGGTGTCGGCAGATCTTCGCGAACGTGAATGGAGCGCGTTGATTCTGAAGCCAGGCGATGAGATCGTTGTGGAACCTGCGACGCCGGGGGCCATACCGTTGATTGCTCGCGTTCATTTTGTCGGTCGTGAAGTTGATCCGACAACAAACGCTATTCCGCTAATCGCGGTGATCGACAACGCCAATGGGCAATTGAGACCTGGCATGTTTGTTCGTGTGGTGGTACCGCTGGCCGAATCACGAGAAGCGCTGACTGTGCCGGAATCGAGTGTTCTGGAGCACGACGGCCAAACCTTCGTATTCACACCGGACGGCGAGACGACTTTTCATCGCATCGACTTTATTCCAGGACTGTACGTCAACGGAAAAATTGAAGTGGTTTCAGGGCTGAATGCTGACCAACAGGTTGTGTCTCACGGCGGGTTCTACTTGAAGAGCGAAATGCTGCTTGAGGGCGAAGAGTGATCGAAACGAATTTCGAATTTTGAGTTTTGATTTTCGAATCTCAAATTCCACATCTCAAATCGAAAATCGGAAATATCCCATGCTCGCTCAACTGATCAAACTGACTCTTGAAAATCGCTTTCTGGTTCTGACCGGCACCGCATTAATGGCGGCGGCAGGATTGAACGCAGCTCTGCATCTGCCGATCGACGCCGTTCCCGACATGACAAACGTGCAGGTAACCGTCATTACGGATGCAGGATCACTGTCGCCGGTGGAAGTCGAACGTAATGTCACGCAACCGGTGGAAGTCACGATGGGCGGATTGCCTGACGTGGAACAACTTCGCAGCGTGTCCAAATTCGGAATCTCCGTC
>JAYVNW010001267.1:0-3207 GCA_043758225.1 Candidatus Kuenenia sp.
GGCTTATGCTCGGCTTTTGAAACGCACAGCGTTGTTATTTTTGCTGGGAGTCATGTGCAATGGACTTCTGAAGTTTGATTTCGCAAACCTCCGATACGCCGGTGTACTCCAGCGCATCGCGCTTTGTTACGGAATCGCAGCAGTCCTATTTTTGAATCTCAAAATTCGCGGGCAGGTGGTTGCAATACTGGGCATCCTTCTGGGCTACTGGGCCGTGCTCGCGTTGGTTCCAGTGCCGGGCGGTACGGCCGGTGACTTTACGAAGGAAGGAAATTTATGTGGTTACCTTGATAGAAACTTCCTTCCCGGAAAGATCATGGAAGCCTACTACGGCTTTGGAGATAACGAGGGCCTGTTATCAACGATTCCGGCAATCGCAACTGTGTTGTTGGGGGTTTTTGCCGGGCAGTGGCTGAAAAGTGTTCGGACAGGCTGGACGAAGTCCAGTGGCTTGCTCGCGTGTGGAATTTTTTGCGTCGTCGTCGGGACACTGTGGGGTCAGAAGTTCCCGATCATTAAGAACCTATGGACCAGTTCATTCGTGCTGGTGGCCGGTGGCTGGAGTTTCCTTCTGCTGTGTTTTTTCTACACAGTCATCGACGTCCTTCGCTGGCAGAAATGGTCGTTCGTCTGGAATGTGATCGGAATGAACGCGATCACGATCTACATTGCTCCACGGTTCATCGACTTCAGCAAAATGGCCACATTCTTCCTGAGCGGCACGGCAGAACTCAGCGGTGACTGGAGCAGCGTGGTGCTCGTGGCAGGCAGCCTTGTAGCGAAGTGGCTGTTCCTGTATTACCTCTATCGCAACCGAATTTTTCTTCGACTGTAATCAGGTGACTCGCCGGATTTCTTCTGTATGCTTCAGTCTTTTCAAAGGTTTCAGGAAGCGAAAATGGATCTGCAGGAACTAAGGGACGCCAACGAGAAGCGTCATATTGAATGGGCGAATGGCGCGGAGATTCCGCTTTCGTTTCGAGGACTGGAGCTCGCCGGAGAAGCGGGCGAGGTCTGTAATGAACTCAAGAAAATCGAACGCACTCGCCTTGGCATGGTCGGCGGCAAAGTCGGAACTCAGGATCTTCAGGAAGAACTTGCAGATGTCATTGTTTGCGTGGACCTGATCGCCATGGACCTTGGCATCGATCTGGGAGCAGCGCTGCGAGCGAAATTCAACAAGACGTCGGAAAAGTACGGGCTGGTGACGAGGTTGTAACAACGCCGTTAGTCCATCAAGACTTCTGTGCTGCTGCCATTGCAGAGAACAACGCTGTTTTGGCCAATTGCGTTGAGGACCGTTTCGTCATAGCGGATTTCCCGCTTGAGCATTACTCCTCGTTCAATATCAATTGTCAACGTTCCCTTGGGCGTCGCCTTAATCAGTTGAGATCGCATTGTTGGGCTTTTGACAGCAGCTTCAACTGACGAGCGAAACGAGATAGTAGCTATTCCGTCTTCAACAGATTCCAGACGAAACGTACGCAGGATGTTGATCTTGCGGCTGATTTCTTCTGTGACGCGGACATTTACGGGAATGACTTCGCGCCACGATTCATTGACTGCAACTGCGTGTTCCGGCAATGGCATGAGAAACGTAACGGCATTGGCAGTGCGTGATTTTTCCGTTTTCTCGATTACCGATTTTTCTGTTTTTTCCGCTTCCTCGATTGTCGTCGACGATTCAGCGACAGCTTGCTTCACGTCGCCTGTTGCGACACTTGCGGGTTTGTCTCCCACGATGACGTTGCCCGCTTGAGCGACAGGTTTTGTCGCCAGCTGATACCCTTCCGCAGTATCCGATTCCTGCAACGCAGCCCCAAGGTTGGAGAGCCAGAATTTCGGGGCACTGCCTTTTAGATCTCTCGCCGTATTTTTGAATTCCGGCGGTACCTCTTTGGCTTCCATGTTTGTGTCGAACACAACAGGTGGAAATTCATTGGTCTGTCGCTGCATCCGGACGAATTCATACTGCATTGCCAGTTTCGCTGATCCTGTGTCGTCAACCGATGCCACAGTGAACACACGTCGCTGTTCAAAACTTGTGACGTCAACTTTGCGAAGTTCACCCTGCATCGCGTCAAGAGTGACACTTTCTGTGTTCTTATACCGTAGTTGCTGGCCGAGGAGAAACTTGTATCGCAAAGTCCATGTCTGCGACTGGGCAGGCTCTGCAGGAGTTTCGACGTTTGCGGAGGAATCATCTTTCTGTGCGGCCGGTGCATCAACAGAACTTGCCGATGAATCAGCCGTGGTGTCAAGCGGACACGCAGAAGCAAACGGAGCGGCAAGTAATCCGATGGACAGCAGAGTTTTGACGAGCATCTTCCATGATCCTCAAGAACAGACGGCGAAATCCCGGCAGCACGCAACTGGAATAACTGGATCGCGACATTGCAGGACGAATCCGAAGCATACCATGCCACTGAAATACGTTGTGCGATTTTTTAAGCTCGGCGAACGAATTGTTCCGGGGCAATCTGGCAGATCGGCAATTCCTGCCGATCACCGGTGATTTGGCAAAAATCCTGACAAGCTGAAGTCCTGACGGGTCTGGAGACCCGTCCTACGGCACAACGCTTCTGGATTCAACAGAGCCGCCGCGCTGTTAAATCCGCATGTGTTTTTTGCTGCACACTTGCCATTCGATGCGTTAACGGAAATGATGACCGTTCCCCAACTCTCCTCTTCATGCGGAACCCTCCAATGCTCGTCTCTGCAATTCTCGATCGAATCGCTGTTTTCAGCACTGTTCGCCAGCGCATCCGGCACGCCTCCTGTGCTTTTTGCCTAATCGTGTTCGCTTCCACGAGCGTCACGGCTGCCGATGAATCCACAGTGCTGGTGCAGACTCTCAACGAATCCAACTGGGATGCCTTGATTCCGCACGGCAAAGAAGTGGATGCAATCTACGGTGACATGGTGATGCAGAACGGTCACTTGCGAGCCGTGATCGCTACGCCGGTGGCCACACGAAATGCGAATATGACGGTTCGCAATGTTGGCGGCTGCTTGCTGGATCTAACGACACTGAAACATCAAAGCGATCAATTGAGTGCCTTTTATCCAGCGCGGCGCGTCTTTTCATTTGTAGATGTGGCTGAAGTCGATGTCGCGAATTCCGTCGAAGTCACGAATGGCGTGAAAACAGAATCCGGCGAGGCCGCTGTGAGCGTTCTTGCTGCTCCGACAAAAGAAAAGCCCGGC
>JAYVNW010001268.1:0-6685 GCA_043758225.1 Candidatus Kuenenia sp.
GCGATGAGTTCCTATCTGTCGATGGCCGTGCAGTCTGAACATTCGATGCGTCATGACGAAACGGAACAGGCGTTTAATGATATCGGCTTCTGGAATCCGGATTTTCGCCGCCACGATCAGGCATCGTCGCATGGTGAATTTGGAACCCGCTGCCAGCCCGGCAACGGAACTTTGCACGTCATAACGCTGGTCGGCAAAGCGCCTCGCTGGGTTTCGGAATCGGCTGTACCAACATCTGCCGCATTGCTGATTGCGGACCGCATCATCAGCGCGACGGGGAAACACACGCTGCCTCCCACGATTGCGGCCGTCAAGATCGCGCGCCCGGAAATCTATGGTCACACGCTGCCTACGGGAAGTGTGCAGTGCTTTGTCGGACCACCCGGCGCTGCGAGCCCGGCATCAACATTTTTGACATTTTCAACAGTCGTGGATGTGAATGAAGTGGCGATCGCTTCGTATCACGAACATCGCGACGAAGAAATCGCCAAAGTCGTGACTCGCCGCGTCCTGAAAAAAGGTGCAGTGTACGTCATGAAGCAAGCACAGAATATTCATAACAATACGTTCGTCGATCTGGGGATCAATGTCGCTGGCGTCGTCTGGGAAGCGATGGAACAGGCTGACACTCGCTCATGGCGATTGCTTCCAGCTCGCATTGATATCGCTCGCACAGAACTTTCCGCCGGGCAGTGGTCTGCAAACCTGCGCTTGTCACAATATGGCGCAACCGCGTCGTCCCAGACGGTTCCGGTCCACATCGAAGATGGCCGCAACACGTACATCGTGTGTTTGATCCCTGATCAGCAAATCACCGGCAACATCCTTGTCGGCGGCGCGGACAACGCGACGATTCCTGTGTCACGCTAGCGTTTTTTTTGAAACGCTCCATGCTCCGGCGGGCGTGGTTACGGAACTTGCGTCATCTTGCCCCGCGCAACGCACCGCGCGGAAGACGTTCGCACCGAATGTTTATCGTTGATAAATCGGCAGGTAGCCATACTCAATCGCCAGCGCCAGGACGGCCAGTGACGTTGAATAGACTTTTCCAGCCTGACGTTCAGTGCCGTCTTCCGGGTTCCAGTATCCAGACGGATGCTGCTGATCAAGAATTGTGCGATACAGTGATTCACGTGACTGACGCCATTCCTCGCCGCCAACTTTGAACATTCCGACCGTGCAATAATATGCACCGTAGTAGAAATACTGTTCACCTTTGGTGAGTGGTCGTGACAGAATTAGATTCGCTGCTGCCAGTGTTTCCTGAGTGCGATGCTCGCCACAAACTTCCAGTGCTACAATGCCGGTTCCGGATCGTGTGACAGAACTGCCGTGGCCAACCATGTAGCCGAAGCCGCCGTCGTGCTTTACGTGCAGTCGCCGAATGTATGCGATGGCTCGATCAATGTTCTCAGCAGGCACATCGCAACCGATGTCTTTGGCCGCTCGCAACGCCAGCAGTTGCCACGCGGTGACACTTAAGTCGGCGTCGCCACTTGTTGGCTGATATCGCCAGCCGCCATCATGTTCGGCTGACTTGGGATGATTCTGAGCGTCGATAATCAGCTTGATTGCTCGCTGAAGAACTTCTCGGCATCGTTCAGACTGAGTCGGATCTACCATTCCATAAATCTCAGCCAGCATCAATGTTGCGATGCCATGACTGTACATGGGTCCGTGACTGCGTTCTTTGCCAACGAGCAGTCCGTTGTCGAGTTGTTGTGACAGTAACCACCCAACACCGCGTGTCAGGTGTTGTCCGTATGGGCCTTCTTCCGGCACATGACCGCCTGCCAGAAACGACATGATCGCCAACGCTGTGGTGGCGGTGGAATCACCGAAGTCGCTGGTGGTCCAGGCTCCTGAAGCCTGCTGCTCCGACGCCAGCCACGATAATGCGCGACGAATAGAAGCGTCGATCTTTGGATTCAGCTCACTGGGTTCGTCGGCGGCGGACGCAATCCTCTGCATCAAACCAACTGCAGTCATCGCGCCGAGAGTCCTCGAAAGAAAACGACGGCGGGAAGCGATCGGCTGGCGAGCATTCAAAGATGTTCGAAATGGATTCATGAGTGTGTTCCACAAATCAAAAGAGGCCCCGGAAATAACTCCGAGGCCTCATCATTTAACCAGAACTCGCGTTGAACTGCCATCGCGGCATTCGATCAACGCTGGAAACACGGTCTAATCGTTATGCGTACTCGCGAGTCTTTTCCAGGCCTGGCATCGGAATCGGATATTTGCCTTCTTCGTCCGCCTTGAGAGGTGATTCTGATTCCAGCGTGAGTGATTCGATGCCCGGAGCAAATTCATGCTCGCAATTCATCATCTGCTCAAGCGTCAATTCCTGCCCGGTATGAGCCGCCATGCGGCCCATTGAAGTCACAATGCTGGCCATGCAGCCGCGTTCAACTTCGTTGTACTTTTCGTCGTTGCGAATGGCAGCAATCAGATGCTTCCATTCATCAACGTACGGGTTGTTCTTTTCCGGCTGCGGAAACTGCCACGCAAGGTTTGCATCGTCTTCTTTGTGACCTTTGTAGATGCGAGCACGTGACGGCCAGTGTGACGCCGACGAAATGACACCGAGTCCTTTTGTGCCGTGAGCGTAGCTGGCGAATTCCTGGTAGCAACCCGGAATCGTACGTCCGCTGACGAACAGTTTTGTTCCGTCGTCAAACGTATACTCCATAGAATAGTTGTCGAAGTTCTGATCGACGCTGTCACCGCGATAGTGGCGACCGCCATTCGCCTTGCATTTGACCGGCCATGCATTCTTCATCCAGCAGGATTCATCGATGTTGTGAATCAGGAAGTCGCTGACTGCTCCACCGCTCAGCCACAGGAATCCGTGGAAGCGACTGATCTGGTACAGCAATTCGCTGGCACCTTCCGGCTTTGGCCCTGTCGCGGCTGTACCAGTTGGTCCCGCCATGCGGTAGGCACGCATCATGGTGATGTCGCCAATTTCGCCGCCTTGAATGCGGTCGTGAAGTTCGCGGCGTGCTTCGCAGTGACGACACATCAGACCGACAGCAACCTTCAGGTTCTTAGCGATTGCCTTGTCATTCAACGCCAGCATGCGACGTGTTGTCGGGCCATCGACGGTGACCGGTTTTTCCATGAACACGTTCAGTCCTTTTTCGATGGCATACGTGTAATGCACCCAGCGAAACGCAGGCGGCGTTGTCAGAATCACGACGTCGCCGGGTCGCAGACTGTCCATCGCTTTTTTGTAACCATCGAAACCGACGAAGCGGCGTTCCTCCGGTACATCCATTTTCTTGGCGTTGTTTGCATCTTTGCTGAGATTCTCATGGCTCGCCGTCAGGTTTTTTTCAAACACGTCGGCCATTGCAACCAGCTTGATCGGACCATTGTCGACCGACAGCGCATTGCCCGCCGCGCCGGTTCCGCGTCCGCCGCAGCCGACGAGTGCCAGCTGAATGGTGCTGTCCTGCGCTGCATACATTCCTGAAGCGGCACTGCTGATCAACGTCGTGGCTGCAGCGGCCGCTGTGGAAGTTTTGAGAAAGCTTCGTCGTGAAGCGTCGGTGGAGTTCGTCGTCATTCAATGGCTCCGGTACTGATAATGGAGGAAAATCGCTCGCGTCCGCAAATCGCCGAATCGAACGTAAAAACAGGCCGTGCTGACGATTCAGCCCGAACACCTGAGGCAGGTCTCAGATATTATTGCGTAGATTGCGTGCAAACGGAAACGATTCAGTAGAATGCCTCGAATGTTTCCTCTTCCGCTTTCTGACTTCGAATATTACATGCTGGTCGATGATCGCCCGTCGCATCCCATGGTGTTCGTCATGGCTGCGCATTTGGCGGGTGTGTTTCAAAAGACTTCGTTGCAGCAGGCGTTGAGGGAGTTAATCGAATGCCATCCGCTGCTGCAATGCACGGTTTCGGAGATCACTGGCAAAGGTTGGTGCTGGACACCGCAACTCTCAGGAATGGTGCAGAATTGTCTGGAATGGACTGACGTTGACGAAATATCTTTTGACGAGTTTGTGCCGCCCGTTCGAGTCATCGACATCAGGTCCCAAACTGGACTGCAGGTTGTTGTGCGCGCTTCTCCAACAAGGTCTCGCCTGTTTCTGTATATCCACCACGCCTGCTGCGATGGCATTGGTGGAATACGAGTCCTTGGAGAATTGCTGGCTCGCTATGGACAGAAAACGGCTGCCCTCGACGCAAAGCAGCCCGTATTTGAGACACCCAAAAAAGAACTGTTGCTGGAACGTGACAACTACGACACGGGTCAAGCAACTATCGCACGTCATAAGAAGTCGCTGAAAAAAACGATCGGCAAAATCTCCAGGCTGCTGCTGCGCGAGCCGGTCGTGCTTTCACCTTCAACAGTTTCTCCACAGTCCGCCGCCCCTGGTCACAAAGAGTCAGCCCCAGCCATTGTCGAAGCGTTCATATCAAAGTCATCGCATCGCAAATTGCGGGCTGTGGCTGCCAAGCACGAAGTCTCGGTCAACGACTTATTTATCGGTCAGTTCTTACTGCACATTCGTCGCTGGAATTTTCGTACCAGGCAAAGCAACGGAAACAACTGGATTCGTCTGAGCGTACCCGTCAGCATGCGAACGAAAATTCACGAAGACATGCCCGTGGCCAACGTTGTCAGCTATGAATTTGTCACTCGCCGCCAGCGCGAATGTGAAAACATCGATTCACTTCTGAAATCGATCCACCAGAAGACCAGCGATGCTGTCAACAATCGTGAAGGTATTGTGTGCCTGAAGATCTTCAAGGTGCTGCGAAAGTTCCCGCGTGGGATGACGATGTTTCTGGGACTCAAGTCATGTCTCAGCACCGCAGTGATCGCCAACATCGGCGACGTGCGTCGAAGATTCAGCGGAAGATTTCCACTCAATGATGGCAAATGGATCGCCGGCAACGTGCTTGTTGAACGCCTCACCGGAGTTGCTCCCGTACGGCCAAATACTCGAGCGGCCGTGTCGATCGGCGAATACGCGGGCGAACTTTCGATTAGTCTCAGAACTGACGGTACGGTGATCAATCTGGCGGATACACACCGGTTTCTGAATGAGTTTGTCGAAGACCTGGAGCGCCTGGCCTCAGACGAATTCCCCGCTGAAATTCAGAGTGACTCAACAGCATCGTAGCTTTGGCTGTTCGACGCAAAATCCCGTTGTGAAAGTAGTGCACGATCGATTGAAACCGCGCTCGGGATTGGGTCAATCCAGACAGTCCAGTCCTCGTTTACAGCGCCCAGCGGTTAAAATTCCGAGACCTCCGGGGAAAAGGCGGCTTGACACGTCTTCAGAAGCGGACTAAACCGCTTGTCAACTCAACATTGTGATGGTGTGTTCCGCTCCGCTCCCCACACCCTGCAGTCTCACAACTCGCAACATTTTTCAGATACTTCTCGTTCGTCAGGGTCTTCATGAAAACGTCTGCTATTCGCAGTCTCCGGCAGAAACTGGCGCTTGATGAATCCGTATTTGGGCTTTGGGTGACACTGGAATCGCCCAGTATCACGGAGATGGCCGTTGCGTTGGGACTCGATTGGGTCGTGATCGATGCGGAACACGGGCATCTGGACTGGAAAGAAATCTCGGAGCACATCCGCGCCACCGTGCGAAGTGACACAGTGGCGTTGGTGCGAATTGCAGAACTCAACGGTGCATTGATCAAACGTGCGTTGGATATCGGTGCTGATGGAATTGTCGTCCCATGGATCGAGACAGCCGAACAGTTGAAACTCGCGGTCACATATTCGCGATACCCAACGGAAGGCCTGCGAGGCATTGGTGCAGAACGAGCTACTGGATGGGGACAGTGCATTGCGGAACATGCTCAGGAAGCCAATGAGCACGTTCTTGTGGTGCCGATCATTGAGTCTGTCCAGGCGGTAAGACAAGTACCGATAATGTGTCAGGTCGATGGTGTGGAACTTCTCTGGTTTGGCCCGGCAGATTTTTCTTCAACCGCCGGTTTTCGCGGACAATGGGAAGGACCGGGCGTTGCCGAGCAGATTCTGAGACTCAAAGACACGATTCGCGCAGCAGGCAAGCATTGCGGTCTGATCGCGACCGGCATTGACAATATCCACGAACGTCAGGCACAGGGTTTTCGCGCCATCTGTGTCGGAACTGATACCGGAATGCTCCTTCGTTCACTGAAAGGGTCGCTTGCCGCAGTTGGTCGCGATCGACCACTGCGCGCGTCGCTGGTACCAGATCCAAAAACGAAGGCGACGCAAACCCCGCTGTCACGGCCACCGGAGACAATGAGGCCAGATCGTGCCGAAGTGATGACATCTGTCGGTCACGGCGTGAAGAAGGAGATTTCACCGGGAGTTGTTTTTGAGTGTCTCGTCGGGAACCACAATCAGGCCAGAACACTGACGACCGGCATCGTGACGTTCGCACCAGGTGCCATCTTGCCATATCACATGCATGGGTTCACCGAGTCGATTACGCTGCTGAGCGGCACCTTCACGCTTGATGTGGAAGGACGCAGCTACTCACTGAAGAAGCTGGACAATGCAGTGGTCCGGGCCGGTCAGGCACATGCGGCTCGAAATACATCGACAACCGAAAACGCCGTTCTGCATATTGCGATGGCTGTCGATGTTCCAAGTCGGACTCTGGTCGATAAATTCTTTTCGAGGCGATCCATGCCGCATGATTCGACTGGT
>JAYVNW010001269.1:0-4667 GCA_043758225.1 Candidatus Kuenenia sp.
GCTGTTGCAGTCCAGAGTTGGCAGATGTTGGCAAGATCTCAACCAGCAGCGACGCAGTTTTTTCCGTAGCGCCCGCTTGAGATTTCACGGCGGCTTGCGCCGCAACACCGAGCAGTTGTCTTTCTGCCCGATCGGTCACCAGACGCAGGAGCGTTGACGTCAGTAATTCCGGGCTATTCAACTGCAGACACGCGTTTGCATCTTTAAAGGTCCTGACGACATCACGGAAATTCCAGGTATTTGGTCCGAACAGGACGGCTGCACCAAACGCTGCGGGCTCAATCATGTTCTGGCCACCCCGATTTCCAAAACTGCCTCCCACAAACGCGATGTCTGCAAGGCCCCAACAGGCTGAGAGTTCACCGATGCTGTCCACCAGAATTACGGCGTCAGATGTCGGCGGAATTGTGGAGGGTAATTGAGATCGCCGCGTCAGCTCAATTCCCGCACTTCGGACCAACTGCGCGACTTCATCAAATCGTTCGCGATGGCGCGGGACCAGAATCAGCCGCAACGAAGGGAACTGCTTCCGACATTCGAGCCATGCCTGTATCGCGAATTGCTCTTCAGGTTCCTGCGTGCTGCCAGCCATGAAGATTGTTTCAGATGGTGACAGTCCAAACAATTCTCTCATGCGATCAGTCGCTGGATTGCTGCGGTCCGTCGCCACGCCATCAAACTTGATGGTGCCTGAAACGTGCAGATGATCGGGGGCAACTCCCAGCGACCGCAGTCGATCAGCATTCGCCTGTGACTGAGCGGCGACCAATGCGAGCTTACCGAACAATGGTGCCATCAGCTTGCGAATACGCGAATAGCCGCGATGACTGCGTTCGCTTATTCGCGCGTTGATCACGGCGACCGGAACATGTCGTCGCTGACATTCGGCAAGAAAATTCGGCCACAGTTCCAGTTCCATCAGCACCACCAGAACAGGTCGCACTGTTCGCACGGCGTTGGCCACAGCCCATGAGAAGTCCAGTGGGAACCAGGTGACGTGGCAATCCGGAAACCGTTTTATGGCGAGCTCAAAGCCGGTGTCTGTCGATGTCGAAACGAGGATACGAAAACGATCAGAGGTTTGACGACGGAACTCATCCACGACTTTTTGCAGTTGAATGACTTCACCGACGCTGACGGCATGAAACCAGACACGCTCCGCTCCATCATGAGCCGGAAGGCGCCCGAGCAGCTTCTCCGCAAGACCTTTACGATAACGTCCATAACGCAGAACTCTCCATGCGATCAACGGCGACAGCGCCGTCAACAGCAACAGATAAGCAATATTCAGCAGCCATCGCATGATGGAAATCCATTTCCCGCATGTCTGTGTAAGTGGTCAATGGTTGGTGGTAGACCGTAAACGGCAGCAAGTTCGCCACTCAAAATATTATTTACTACTTTCCATTCACTATTTACCGTCTTCTCTACTTCCCGCAACACTTCTTGTATTTCTTGCCGCTGCCACATGGACAATCGTCATTGCGTCCAACGCGAGGAGCATCATTGACGATGGGAGCGATCGTTTTTCCTTCTTCACCAGCCTCCGGAGCGTTGGTCTGAAGTTGATCAACTTTGTTTTCCACGGGGAGTGGAGCGGCGACATCGTGCTCTGTGGCCGTGATGCGCCACAGTGATCCGACGAATGCCGGACTTTCATGCTCAATCCGGAATACAGCCTGAGTCACCTGTTCGGCGATGCGATCCCACATTGCCAGGAACGCACGACGACCTTCGCGTTTGTATTCTGTGCGAGGATCTTTTTGAGCGTAGCCGACAAAGCCGATGCCTTGCTTCAGATGACCCATGAAGTAGAGATGATCTTTCCATGCAGTGTCGAGGAATTCCAGCAGGACAGATCGTTCCGTCTGACGCATTTCCGGTCGGAAGACCTGTTCAATTCCGTGCAGAAGCTGCATCCGGACCTGAGAGGGGTTCATCTTCTTCAGACTGGCTTCGTTCAGACTGAGACCATGCTCTGAGTCCACCCATTTGGTGAGTTCCTGAAACTGTTGCTCGCTGATCAGATTGGTTTCTTCAGAATCAGGGCCGAGGATTTCATTCAGTCGAGCTTCGACTTTTTCCACATCAGGACGACGTGCTAAAAACTGTCGGCTGGCAGCGACGAGTGTTTCATATATCTGAGCCGATTGAAGTTCCGAGAATTGCTCGGGGACAAATTCCGTACGGAATCGCGTGTTCGACCAGCGTGCAAGTTTTTCGCGGTTGAAGCGTTCGTTCTCTTTGCCGTCTCCGGCCAGAAAATTGTGCATCCCGACCGAGACAGGGAAAGTGATTTCCTTTTCGTCATACCGAGCACGAACACGTTCCTGCAGCAGCTTGACGATTTCAGGCTTTTCTTTTCCAATCAATTCATCAGCTTTGATACCCAGCAGGAAATTGAAGTTCGCCCATCCCGACAGAGACTTGTAAGGAAAATGCGGGTCGAGGAAGTCGTTGAGCGGAGCGTAATCGCGCCGAGCCATGCCTTCCCTGGCCATCGCCAGAAGTGCAGGACCCAGAGCTTCGCGGTCAAATTTGCGAAGGTCTTTGTCCTGCAATGACAAACCAAAGAAACGATTGGCCCACTTGCTTAACGCCAGCCAGTTCCAGTCGAGTTTGCTTTCGGCATCTTCCGGCAGATCGACATCAATCTGTTCATAGATCAGGACTTCACCCTGACGTTCACCTTCGTCGCGAAGATATTGCTCCAGCTCCGGGCGGGCAAGATCGCGAATGTCTGATGGTTCAATCTCCAGATTCAGATTCTGAGTGACCCAACCGACTATCGTCTCCCAGCGATAATCCTTCGCAAGGAATTGACTGGCCCAGCGTTCGATCTCGTCATTAATCATGCCGAGCAGCAGATTACGACAATCAACGCCGTCCAGAATCTTCTGACGGTACGAATACGTGCGCTTGCGCTGTTCGTCCATCACTTCGTCGTATTCCAGCAGGTTTTTTCGCTGATCGAAGTGCTGTTCTTCACGTTTCTTCTGAGCGCCTTCGATACGACGGGTGACCATCGAACTGACGATTGGTTCTCCCTCTTTCAAACCGGCCCACTGCATGATGCGTTTTACAGCATCACCGGCAAACAGACGCATCAATTTGTCGTCGAGGGAAATGAAGAAGCGGCTGGAACCAGGGTCACCCTGACGTCCGGCACGACCTCGCAACTGCAGGTCAATGCGGCGCGAATCATGTCGCTCGGTACCGACAACGTGCAATCCGCCAATTTCCATCACGGCCTTTGATTCGGCCACCATACCTTCGCGTTCAGCGATCTTCTTTGTCAGCTGATCCCATTCGGACTTCGGCACATCCAGTCGCGACGAATACGTCGCTTTGAGTTCTTCCCAGGCAGCATGTTCCGGGTTGCCGCCAAGGATAATGTCGGTACCTCGGCCAGCCATGTTGGTCGCAATCGTCACGCCGCCTTTGCGGCCAGCCTGAGCTACAATTTCCGCTTCGCGTTCGTGGAACTTGGCATTCAGTACGTTGTGCGGCACACCTTTTCGAACCAATCGGTGACTGAGCATTTCTGACAGCTCAATGGAAGTTGTCCCGACCAGCAGGGGACGCCCAGTCGCATGAACGTCCATAATTTCCTGAATGACGGCGTCCCATTTTTCTTTTTCCGTGCCGTAAATATTGTCAGGAAAATTGTTGCGCTGCATCGGGCGATTGGTAGGAATTGCCACGACATCCAGGTTGTAGATTTTCAGGAACTCTTCCGATTCTGTCATCGCCGTACCGGTCATCCCGGCGAGCTTTTTATACAGCTTGAAAAAGTTCTGCAGCGTGATCGTGGCCAGAGTCTGCGACTCCTCCTTGATCTTCACCCCTTCTTTGGCTTCAACGGCCTGATGCAGCCCGTCGCTCCACTGACGCCCTTCCATTTTGCGGCCAGTGTTTTCATCGACGATGACAACTTCACCCTTTTCAACTACGTAGTTAACATCGCGCTTGTAAAGGAAATGGGCTTTCAGAGAATTGTCCAGCAGGTGCGGCCATTCCATGTTGCCAGCAGTGTAAAAGCTTTCAACGCCCGCCAGTTGCTCCGCGCGGCGAACACCTTCTTCGGTCAGATGGCAGGTGTGTTCCTTTTCTTTGACTTCGAAGTCGACGTCTTTCTTCAGTTGCCGCGCAATAGCGTCCGCGCGGGGGTATTTTTCGAGGTTATCGTGGGCCGGTCCCGAAATGATGAGTGGCGTACGAGCTTCATCGATAAGGATGTTGTCAATTTCGTCAACGATGGCGTAATCGAGCGGCCCCTGAACCTGCTCTTCTTTCCTGGGCTTCATGTTGTCGCGAAGATAGTCGAAGCCGAACTGATTGCTGGTGCCGTAGGTGATGTCGCAGGCATAGTGAACCTGTCGCTGAGCCGAACCCATGTTCGACTGAATTGCGCCTACAGTCAGGCCCAGATTCAGATGGATAGGTCCCATCCATTCCATGTCACGCTGAGCCAGATAATCGTTGACAGTGACGACGTGAACTTTTCCCACAAGCGCATTCAGGAACGCAGGCAGTGATGACACGAGCGTCTTGCCTTCACCCGTTACCATTTCCGAAATCATGCCTTTGTGCAGAATGTAGCCACCGATCATCTGCACTTCGTAGTGACGCATTTTCAAAAAACGGCGACTCGATTCACGGACTGC
>JAYVNW010001270.1:0-3590 GCA_043758225.1 Candidatus Kuenenia sp.
CCGCCGCTTCGGTCGCCCCGACCGGAGCAGTTCCGCAGAGGCAATTACCTTCATAGGTCCGCCACACCGATTCAGCGCGTACCTTGCCAGTCCGTCAGCCAGCATTTTGTGAATCGCCGCACATCAAACTGTCAGATCGTTTGCGTGAACCCCGACTTTGAACGGTGAGCAACAAATCGGCGGTGCATCAATCCTTACCACGCGGTTTTACAAACAAGCCGATTACCTTGGTCAGTGCATTTTAAATGGGTGGTAGATCTGGGGTAATGCGAAATCGTGCCGAGAGGTCGAGCCAGTCGTTCGGCCGGTCGTTGTGATTCACATAGCGTTCCTCAGGATTTGATCGCGAGGCTGCGGACGACCAGTGCGTCGAGTCTGTCGCGTCTTGACTTGGGTAACTTCTGCCAGGTCTTCGAAAGCTGACTGGGCGATACCCAGGTATCGACGGCACGTGCGATGAATTCCTGGCGACCGGCTTTGGCTCCGAGACCGCCATAGGGAAGATGCAGCGTCAGCAGTTCAAACAACAATACGGACACCGAAAACTGAGGCCGGCGTGACCGGGAAAGCGCCGTTTTGCAGTTCCGGGGCCGCGTAGCAGCGGTGGTGACCGTCGCCTTCGGTGCGGCGGGTGGTCCGGTCGATTGTCCATCCACTGCCGAAATCGATCAGTTGCAGGTGGCTGGGGTGCGATGTGAGAATCACGTTGGCGGGCTGGATACTGAATCGCTCTAATCAACGAGTTGCGCCTTTTCGTCGTCGCCTCCGGCGTTGGCATTTGGGCATAGGCCGGAACCGTATTTTGTCGGCCCACAATTGGAAGCGGTTAGGTTTACTCGGACACTCCGCAAGTTGCCATTCGCACCTGGAGCCGCGCCGGGCTGTTCAAGTCCAATACGCGAACGGTTGTTCGGCCAATGTCTGTGAGCCCCCTGATTCGCAAGTTCTGCCACACGAAATGGTCGTCCCACCGATTGAGTCGTGGATGAAACAACGGAGTGAGTGTATTCGTACTGGGGTCGAAGCCGGCAAGGTCACTGGATCTTTTGAGATTACAATCTGCGCAGGCCAGTCCAAGGTTGCTCGGTTCGTCTCCGCCGCCATGTTTGATGGGAATGATGTGTTCCATCTGGAATCGAATCAGCGGAGATGTGGTTTGACGTCGTTGGCAATACTCACATTGATTCCCCGCTCGTTCGCGTACGAACGCGCGTACACGAGCATCCATCGGTCAGGCTCCAGCAGTATTCAAACGGAATTGGGCTTCGGCCTGCAAGACCGCCAAAAGGTTATTGGCTTCAATATAGGCTTCGTATTCTTCCTGTTCTTCAGTCGTCAGATCCCCTTCGTTGCACTTCGACGCCAATTGATCAATTCGATCGGCGAGCGAAGCATCGGCTTCCAACTGCGTCAGATAACGCATCTGCTCTTTGGACAGAATTGCGAAAATCGGAGCTGTGCCCCGATGAAACGCCTGCTGAGAATGGGCTGTGGTATTCATCCACAGATGATAACAGACCGGCGTAGTGGCCGTCAAATTGATCGAGCGTTGGCTGGACGATGGTCAGCGGATCCATGAAAAACAACACGAACGGTGCACATTGTCATGTCAACAATACATCAAACCGGGTGGCACTACTGAATCGTCCTGAGGCCGTTGCAGAAGCCGCGTTGAAGGCAGTCAGGAAGAATATCTAATGGATGGCTATTGGACTCCGCACGGTCAAGGGTGAGAGAACTGGCGAGCGGGATGCGTCAGCTTCCCGTTACAAGGACGAGCGAACGAACTGCGCGGGCTTTGTCCAGCATTGTGGCAGGCCAGCCGCATCAGATAGACGGACATCGTTCGAAATCTCACACGCACCTCTATCGAGCTTGCAGGGCGGCACGCGAACTGCGGAGAATCGTTCACGTCTGACTGGGAACGGCTTCGAGTGCTGTGCGTCTGCCCGCAGAACGTACATCAAACTCCGCCAGTCGCTTCACGCTTCGCATCTTTATTTCTCGCACATCTCGATTCGGGGCGTCTCGGTCAGTTTTCGAGGATTGCGCCCCAGCCGAATCTCATCTCGATCGACCCGCAATACCGCATCCACCAAGTTCATATGATTTTTCAAGCCTTAAAAAGACAAGCTGGTGTGTCCCCGGACTCCCCTCCCCGGACTTCCCCGCCCGGCAGGGTGACTGGGTCTGAACGGAAAAGAAGTCCCAGCGAATCGCGAACGGACGCAAGGCCAGTTCTGTCAACAGCGTCCAGCGTTCTTTGCCGGGCTTTCGACGAAGACGCCTCCACCCGAAGCCACTACGCAGCGACTACTGCCGGCTCTCCGCAGGCCCCTCCGTATTGATTTGACGCGAAGCGGTCCATCCCGCGATCTATGGGACATCGGAAGCCACGCGCTCGACTTGACGTTCAGCGCTCGATGTGCCCGGCACCCGTAAGACAAAGGATCTGACATATGGCGCTGACAATTTGGGCGGACAAATCATGACGGCATTCAGCTTCCACAGAATTTCAGAAAATACCTTTGACATTTTTGTCGAACACTTCCTATCGTAAAGGAAATGCACCGGGCCGAGTTTGGGCTGGAACGAACCTGTGGAAACTGCGAATCCTTCACCGATGATTCAGGACGAAATCTGCTTGGCTCTGACCGCAGGCAAGTTGTCGGCCAGTGCAGGCGAAATCGCCGAATGGAATCTGGTCTGTGCCCAAGGGCTGCCGGGCAGCGAATCGTTGAATATCGATGAAGCACTGACTCGTCTCGACGAGATGGCCGATCATGTCGATAAGGAAATCCGTCGGAATTATCATCGGTATCTGGAGAACCCATCCCAGTCCTATAACTCGCAGGCGAAATACTGCGTCTTGATGTTAGTCACGGTTCTGCAGCAGGATTTTGGCGTTCGTTACAACCCGGACCGCATCCGTGATCCCCAGTTTCGCAACTCGGGCGACTTATTCCTGCACGGCATGTTGACCGGCAACGGGGGAACGTGTGCCTCAATGCCGGTGTTGTATACGGCGATCGCGCGGCGGCTGGGCTGGCCGATGAAATTAGTCCCTGCTCGAGGACATCTCTTTTGCCGCTGGGAGGATGCCGACGGACGTCATCCGTTTGGCAAAGAGCGATTCGACTTGGAAGGGACAAGCCAAGGATCGCATCTCGTTGACGACGATTACTATCGCCGCTGGCCTGAGCCGCTGACCGACGAAATGGTCGAGCAGGGCGGCTACTTGAAGTCGTTGACGCCCGGGGAAGAAGTCGCTGCATTTCTGGCCCTGCGAGCCCATTGCCTGGAAGACAACCGATGGCTCGGCAAAGCATGTGAAGTGTACCGGTGGGCCTGTCGTCTCTCTCCGAAAGATCCGCACTTTCAAGCCTTCTTGGAACACGCAGAAGTTGTCCGGGAACGAGTGATCGAAGAACAAACGCTGCAAGACTACTTCGGACGGGACCTGCCGTTGCCCTTCGGCTATTTTCCGCGACACGTATTGCAGCAGATGGCGTCCGACATGATGATGTCGGAAATAACGTGGCACAACCAGCAGAATAGAGCGGCACAAGCCCACCTCGCAGCAGTCCAAC
>JAYVNW010001271.1:0-1827 GCA_043758225.1 Candidatus Kuenenia sp.
GAACTATGAAACGTGCATTCGCACGTACGAAGAAACGAAATCTTTGATCCCTGAGGGCAACCTTCACGAACTCAGATTTGAAGATCTGGAGCTGGATCCACTGGGCGAGGTGGCTCAAACCTACAAAGCACTGGGGCTGAAGAGCTGGGCGTCTGTCGAACCATTGATTAAACAGGAATTGCCCAAGCTTACGGCTTACAGGAAGAATTCGTTCCGAATGGACAAAGAGTTGATGCAAAAAGTCTACGGACGTTTGAAGTGGGTTTTCGATCGATACGGATATTCCAGTCGACTGGAAGAAACTGAAGTTCAGATTTCCTAGAAGTTTGACTTGAGTTGCCTGGAAGTCGGCTTGTGCAGCAGGAAATCGGCGGCAAACCTGCTATGAATCGCCGCATGAAAGTCTGTGTATTACTTTTTGCAGCTGCCCGCGAAGTTGTCGGCAAAGAAGCCGTTGAACTGGAACTTTCGGATGCGTCAACCGTTGCGGCTGCCAGATCCGCTTTGCTGCTGGCGTACCCAGCGTTGACCGCCCGCGCTAAGAACCTGCTGTGGGCGGTCAATAATGAACATGCCAGCGACGCTCGTGTCTTGAATGCGACTGACGTTGTGGCTTGCTTTCCTCCTGTGAGCGGAGGCTGAACGTGATCACATTGACTCAACAGGCCATTGATTTTCCGTCGCTCACCGAATCTGTGCGAAGTCACAATGCCGGCGCGGTTGTTCTGTTCCTGGGGACAGTACGAGAATTTACCGGGGCGGCGCACACGGCATGGCTGGAATACGAAGCGTTTCCTGAAATGGCGATCGCTGCTATGCAGCGTCTTGAAGCCGAAGCAAGGCAAAGATTCGACGTCGTCGAACTGGCTATTTCGCATCGTTATGGTCGACTGGAACTTGGTGATATCGCAGTGGCTGTTGCAGTCAGTTCTCCACATCGCGCTCAGGCTTTTGAAGCCGGTCGCTGGCTGATCGACACTCTGAAAGAAATTGTGCCAATCTGGAAGAAGGAACACTATACCGATGGGGCGACCGAGTGGCTACATTCAGAGACGACTGCTAAGATTGATCTCAACACGGATTCCCCGAAGACTGAATTGGGTCAAACTCAATGAACCACGCACAGTCATCTCTCAAGCTGATCGATCGATTCGGTCGTCTGCATCACAACCTGCGTATCAGCGTCACGGACCGATGCAACATTCGCTGCTTCTATTGCATGCCGGCTGACACGGTCGAGTTCATGCCCAGGTCGCATTTGCTCACGTTCGAAGAAATCGAACGTATTGTCAGAGTCGGAACGCGATTGGGCATTGACCGTGTCCGACTGACGGGCGGCGAACCATTGGTGAGGCACGACCTGAATGTTCTTGTGCGGCAACTTGCTGCCCTGCCAGGCATTCGCGACATCGGGTTGACGACCAATGGCATTTTGCTGGAAGAGCAAGCTCAGCTGCTGAAGGATGCGGGTTTGCGACGGCTTAACGTCAGTCTGGATGCGCTCGATCCCGAAATCTTCAAAGCTGTGACTCGCCGAGAAGGTTACGAACGCGTCCTTGCGGGAATTGATGCTGCTCGGAAGGCAGGATTTTCGCCGATCAAGTTGAACGCCGTGTCAGTTCGCGGGTTGACGGAAAACCAGATCGTGCCATTCGGTCGCCTCGCCAGAGAAACCGAAACCGTCGTACGATTTATTGAATTCATGCCTCTCGATTCTGATGGACAATGGCAGCGCGACAAAGTGCTGTTCGCGCATGAGATCATTGCAATTCTGGAGGCCGAATTCGGCCCGATGCGGCCAGTGCCGCCGAAGGTCAATAGTGCGTC
>JAYVNW010001272.1:0-3438 GCA_043758225.1 Candidatus Kuenenia sp.
AGTACCAGAATAATGGCTGCCGTCGTCAGCACCGACAACGCCGCGCAGAGGAACAGCGCAGCCTGGATGAGTTTCTCGTGTCGGCGAGAAACTCGCTGGCTGGCCCATGCGGGTATTTTGGCAGTTGTCATGAGGACGTGGCAGAAAAGTGAGGTTTGAAACTACTTAATCGCCGCTTCAAACGCATCCACGCTGGCTTTCAACTGATCCTCACTGAGATCAACGTAGCCAACTTTGCTCACCTGCTGATGCCCTTCCGTCAGATAGAAGTGGACGAAGTCCCGGACTTCCTGTCGAGCGAGCGAAGATTTCTTTACATAAATGAACAGTGGACGTGCGAGCGGTTTGTAGGCACCGGATTTCACTGTTGCCTGCGTGGGTTCAACTCCAGCAGCAGCATCTTCCGTCGGAGAAATTCTGAGTGCTTTGACTTTATCCTGATTCGCGAAGTAATAGGCACAGCCGAAGAAACCCATACCGCCTTTGTCACCGGAAACACCCGTCACAGTGACATTGTCATCGGCGCTCGGGCTGTAGTCTTCGCGCATCGCATCTTCTTTACCGTTGATCACTTCCGTGAAGTAATCGAACGTCCCGGATTCTTCACCCGCGCCAAACAAGGAAATTGCAATATCCGGCCAGGACGCGTCGACGTCTTTCCATGTCTTTACAGTGCTGCCTGGTTCCCAAATCTTCTTTAACTGAGCCACAGTGATGGATTCAACCCAATCGTTTTCTCTGTTAACGCAAACGGTCAGGCCATCCAACGCGACCTTCAACTCAAGCAGTTCGATGCCGTTTTTTTTGCAGTCAGCCTTTTCTGAATCCTTCGCAGGCCGTGAAGCATTGGCAATATCGATGCGTCCCGCGATCATTTCCTTGAAGCCAGTCCCTGTGCCGGTAACTTTCAAAGCGACCTTTACGTCGCTGAACTTGCCTTCAAATTCCTCTGCAATCGCTGCCGTGATCACCTTCACGGTGCTGGAACCGTCGATCTGAATTCGTCCAGTCTCTTCAGTATTTGCAATTTCGCCGCCTGCCAGTGACTTTGGCGAGGCAGCATCAGTACCGCTGGCTCCAGCAGGAGTACTCGTGTTTTCAACAGAACAGCCGGACATCGCGGCTGACAATAATCCGCAACCCCAAAAAACAAACAACCGTCGCCCAATATACATCCCTAAGTGTCCTTCTTGTAATGATTTAGATCACGGCGAAAGCACCAAAAACATTGGTGAAATCTTTCACGCAGTCCAAGGCAAGGAAGCTGACAATGCTTCATCATCAGGGGTGATTGAACGAGGCGATTATTAAGATGATGTTAACACAACTTAATTCGACTGCATTTTTCGCAAAACGGATTGTTAAGATTGATTCGAGTTGCAATTTTTCCTGACATTTGAGCGTATTGAACCCTCCTTCACAATTCTTCACCGCCAGAAACGTTCAGAATTTCGCCTGTTATGAAATCTGAATCCAGCAGGAAGTTAATTGCATCAACCAATTCCTTTGGAGATCCTGTGCGTTTCAGCGGGATCGAAGTAATAGCCCGCTGTTCGTGCCAGTTGGTACGATCTTCGGGAGGTAGAATGGCACCCGGAGCCAGCCCGTTAACTTGAATAAGCGGGGCAAGCTGCAGGGCGAGCGACTTAGTCACACTGGACAGTGCAGCTTTTGTCGATGTGTAAATCAGATGATCCGCGCCAGGACGTTGGGCGCGCCAGTCTAAAATGTTGATAATATGTCCACGCTGGCCTTCGCCAAGTTGTCGAATAAATTGCTGCGACAGGAAGATCGGTGCGAGCAGATTCACTGATAAATGAACATTGCAGTGATAAAGATCAATCCAGGGCAGGGCGCGGTTCTGAAACACGGCAGCACTGTTGATCAGCGTCGTGACTTCACCCAATTCTTCTGCTGCTTCAAAGACTGCCATGGCCGCCGCTCGAGGGTCACGCAAGTCCGCACTGACCGCGACTGCCGAGCCTCCCTGGCTGCGAATGCGATTGACAAGCACGTTGGCTTCAACGGTCGATGTTCCGTGGTGCACGACAACCCCGAGACCTCGTCCTGCCATCGCCAATGCAATTTCACGTCCTACTCGTCGAGCCGCACCAGTGACAACAGCGACTGGTTTATTACTGGAGGATCTAACCGCGCGGCATCTGGGCACCGTTTTCGGTGAATTCAGAACCGACTGTTCCGTTTTCAGCCCTGCATCCCCGTTCGTATTGTCGTTCTCGTCCGGCGTAACGACGTCGGCCGCCGAGTCTTCAGACTCGATCAAGGCATCGTCAGGTGGATCGTTCGCAGTGGTCATGTGGCGCAGGCGTAGATTGGAAGCCAGGAAAATCTACGCGCAGGATAGTGATTGTTTTGCCTTGACGCCAACCTTGCAGAGCCGCTCTAGTTGTGAATTCCGGGCTGAGACACGGCCTGAACCCGCAGGAGTCTCCCCACTGGGCGGCGAAGGTCCACAACGACGGCCTGGGTCGTCTGGGCACTGGCGACGTTTCCAGCCGCATCGCGGGCCAGGAGACGGAAATATAATTGAGTTGGCGTTCCCGGCCGCACACCCCACTGATAGCTGCTCTGGTCATATTGCCAGTCAAAAACCGGCGTCCACGGGCCATTTGGGGCCGCCGCATACTCAAGACGCACAGGCGTGCTGGCGGGATTTTTTTCACGAACCTGCCAGGACAGCTGAATTGTTCCAAAGCCATCCGTCCGCATTGTTGGCTGAGCCAGCTCAATGACGGGCAGACTTTCGTCCACAATTACAACCATTTCCGGTGCCTGACCGGGCTGCGGCGGATCATCAGCAAAACCGAGCCCATTGCGAACTCGTACCGCAAACCCAAAAATACCTTCGCCACGAGTATCAATTAATACCGGGCTGCGCAGGTCGTCGTCATTACCGTAGGTAAACCAATGTTGACCGCTATCTTCAGTCACAAACAGTTCCACAGCACTCACACCCGATGGGCCAACATCGTCTACCTGATATTCAAGATCAAAGATATGATCTTTAATTACCTGCGCTCCTTCTGCCGGCTGATACGACGCTTCTTTCATCATGCCCGGAGTCGGCAAATCATAGGCAGCAACCGGGGTTGTTGTGTAAGGTGTTTGAGCTGAAGCAGTTGGAATTTGAAGCATTTTGCCCGTTAATGAACCAGACTGAATCTTTGCAGCTTCGACAGCCGCGAATGGAGCGTCAGGCAAAAATGTCCCGTTTGAATTCGTTGGCAATGTCAGTCCATTCACTCCGGACGAATGATCGCCAACAGAATTGGTCGAAGTAAATGGAGATGGCCCGAGAGCCAGAGCGTTGGATTGAGAATACGAATTTGAAGGAACCGAATTTGAAGCGACTCCGCTGTTTCGCAGCACCAGTTGGGAGGATACTTCTCCTTGATTTCCGGCAACGTCTTTTACCGC
>JAYVNW010001273.1:0-3624 GCA_043758225.1 Candidatus Kuenenia sp.
CGATGGTGAACTGAACCAGCAGGAACTCACCCAAGTCGCTGCCGCCGTTATAGATGAGCTACAGCTGCGGCAGCAGCGTTCCGGCAGTTTCGCCAGCAACAGCTTCCTCCGAATCAAGCAAGGTGCTGCAACCGATACATTGTCGGAAGGAAGTACGACGAGTCGGATGCCAACTGTCTTTGTCTGCAAAGCACTCTCGTATGACAAAGACGCAAATGGAACCCTCGACGCCAGGGACACCAAAGCCCGGGACAGTGCGTTGATCAGGACGTTAGGGTAGATCCAGGGCAGCGACGCTTGTCTGAGCCTCACTGCTCCGGCTACGATTCACGGGATTGAATGTCACTTTCTCCCATCGGATCATGCTATGCTGACACTACCCATTCTGATTGCTATCTGCGTTGCTCAGATTGTCTCTGACTCAGTCGAGGCAGAATTTGAAGTTCGCGAGAAGATCGTATATTCGACGGTAGCGGATCGCGAACTATTACTGGATGCCTTCATTCCAAAAGGCGATGGACTGCGTCCGGCGGTATTAGTAGTGCATGGTGGAGCGTGGAGGTCCGGAGATCGAAAGCAACTTCGCGGATATGCCAACGCTTTGGCAAAACGCGGCCTTGTTTGTTTTGCCATCGATTATCGCCTCGCTCCCAAAGACAAGTTTCCAGCACAGATCGAAGATTGCCGTGAAGCGGTTAAATGGATTCGGTCCAATGCGGCGGATTACCGGGTCGATCCCAATAGACTTGGAGCGATTGGCTATTCGGCCGGTGGCCATCTGGTGTGCCTGCTTGCGACCACAGGCGAAGTTCCGACCGAACAGAACGGAAACGTGGATACTCGGTTGCAGGCTGTTGCCGCCGGCGGGGCACCCACCGACTTTCGCAAATTTGACGACAACGGCAAGTGGGCCGAATACTGGATGGGTGGAGATCTGACGACTCAGCCTGATCGTTTTCGTGCTGCGTCTGCGACATTGTTTGTCGACAAGAATGATCCGCCTGTCTTCTTCTACAACGGCACAGACGACGAGCTTGTATCGATCGAGTGGTCAAAGTCCTGCTATGAAGCGCTGAAGGCCAATGGTGTTACAACGGAAATGCATGAGATCGAAGGGGCGGGGCATCTGACAGCTGCCATGAATCCAGCGGCTTTGGAAAAAGCGTACTCGTTTCTACAGTCGCAATTGCAGGCGGATACGTCCAAAGTTGTCGAGGCGAAGTCACAAGAGCAGTAGTGCTGCATTCGCGGCCAGGCAATTTACATAAGAATTATTATAAGAGCGGATATGTCATCATTGAATAAAGTCGCGATCGTGACTGGTGGAGGAACTGGAGTTGGTCGTGCCACTTCTCTGGCATTGGCGCGGCTGGATTATAACGTTGTCGTCAATTATTCCCGTTCGCGCGATGAAGCAGAAGCAACAGTAAAAGACGTTACGGAAATTGGCGTACGGGCATCGGCATGTCAAGCTGATGTCGCTGACGATGCGGCGTGTCGGGCGATGGTCGCGTTTGCGGGCGATTCGTTGGGTCGAGTTGATGTGCTGGTGAACTGTGCCGGGACAACGGATTTTATTCCGTTCAATGACCTTGATGCAGTCTCTGATGAAACCTGGGGACGACTTTACAAGGTCAACGTCGTTGGAGCATTTCATTGTGCTCGCGCGGTGCGGCAGCCAATGCTGGCCGCGGGCGGTGGCGTAATTATCAACGTCTCAAGTGTCGCCGCTCAGCTGGGGCAGGGCAGCTCGATTCCGTATTGCTGCACCAAGGCGGCGCTGGACAATCTGACGGTTTCATTGGCACGCACTTTTGCCCCGCAGATTCGTGTCAACGGAATTGCGCCGGGCTTTATTGATGGCCGCTGGACTCAAGGGGGATTGGGCACAAAGTTTGATGCAATCAAACAGGCGTATGAAAAGTCATTGCCACTCGGTCGCGTGTGTCAGCCTGAGGACATCGCAGATGCCATAGTTAGTCTGATCACAGGCAGCAGTCTGATTACTGGGCAAACCCTGACGGTCGATGCCGGAATGATGATCGCAGGCTTTCAGGTCAAATTTGACTGAGTCGCCTCCCCGTTCACTGCCTCCCCGTATCAGAATCGCAGTTGAAGTTTTTGTGTCTCAGGCAGAACATTCGTTCGCCGATTTCGCAACTGCAATCAAAGACCACCGAATTGCCGCACGGCTTCATAGGCCACAGTATTGGCAGTGCTGGCGAGGTTCAGGCTGCGCACAAGATCGTGCATTGGCAATTTGATATTGCTGGCTGAGTTCTCGCTGAGAATAGATGCCGGCAATCCACGCGATTCGCTGCCGAAGAGAAGAATGTCGCCTACCAGGAAGGTGGCGTCCCAGACCAGTCGAGTTGCGGTTTTTGTAAGGCACCAGACATTTGAGTCAGGAAGTCGTTTTCGCACTTCATCCCAGCTGTCGGCAACTTCCCAATCAAGATATTTCCAGTAGTCCATGCCAGCACGCTTCAGCGATCGGTCGTCCACACGAAATCCCAGTGGTCGAATCAGCCACAACTTGGCTCCAACTGCAACGCAGGTGCGGCCGATGTTGCCTGTGTTCTGCGGAATCTCCGGCTGATACAGCACCAGATTCAACAATGCTTTTTGTGAAGCTGACTTCTGGCGAGTTGCCGCAGTTTCCTGATTGTCGTTTTCACTACTTGTCATATGCGCCAAGTCGGAATGATGCATCACTCTGACCTTTCATCTGGTCAATTCCAGCCAGGCGAATCATAAGAAGCCGCTCAGTGGCTGCGCTGCCGGTCACGGGTTCAAAGAACAGACGCCCTGAATTCCATGCGTCGGATCTTTGCTGTCCGATGACGACAATATCGCCGGTATGCAAACGAACGGTGAATTGCTGATCATACAGCGGGACAATGTTTTGCCGAACCGGCAGTTGTTCGATTGAACCACTGACACTAAACCGAGTGGTGTTGGCTCCGTGATGTATTTGAGGCAATACGCTCAACAGAACGATGTCGTCTGAAAGTTCCTTGACAGAAACTTCAAAAACGCATCGCAAGTCGCATTGATCACGAACTGCAGCGAGTTCCGGAAGTTCTTTTACTGGAAGCATGGATGTATCAAGCTGGCTTTGAACTTCAATCAGGCTCTTGCCGTTCTGCATGACGCTGAAAGATGGTCCCAGCGGACCCAACTGATCAGAGAGATTGGTGCTGAGTGACGCTGGGCCTTCAGTCGATTGCGTCGCGGCGTAGGCTTCGCGTGCAAGGACCTGCAAATCCCACGGCGCGTTCCCGCTGGAAACAGCGACGCGAAAGCCATGTTGATTTAGCCTCTGGCGACGATCGGGCGCCATAAGCCCACTCTCATCCAGTTCGGTCCAGACATCTTTGCGAATACGTACATCATTAGCAGGGCGCACAACGATGCTGGCTTCCAGTCTTGCAGTATTGAGTACTGGGCCCTCATGTTTTTCATCGCTTCTGCTGAATAGTTCACGCGCTGTCCCGCGGTTGTCGGGCGCTTCACCCTTCGAATGAAACAGCGCGCAGCCCGGCAGCAACAACATAAGCGTTGCCGCAGCAAAAGCTGGTGCATGTGACATAGCGACATCTTGATAGAGGGACAAAGTTGTCA
>JAYVNW010001274.1:0-1875 GCA_043758225.1 Candidatus Kuenenia sp.
CATCAGCAATGATTCCGTCTGACCCTTGCAAGCCTTCAACGCAATCCCTGAATAGCCCTGTTCCCGTGCCAGCAGCAGTGACTCGTACGAAATCAACGCTTCGTCAATCACTACCGGCTTGATTGCAGCGATGGCATGCATGTGCGGAGCGTTCTCTGCATCGAGATGCCGACTCGTAGGCTGTTCAATGTATTGAATTCTGTCGAACGCAGCCTTTGACGACTTCTTAACGCGATTCAGGAATTCGATCACATAGTCGGCTGAGGAGCATTTTTCGTTGAAGTCACAGGAATAGAACCAAGCCGTGCAGCCTCGCGCGGCCTGCGCAACAGCAGTGACTTTTTCGATGGCCAAAACGCGATCCACATCCCAGTCAAGATTGTCGCCAGCAAGCTTGATCTTGAGGTGTGTCAGCGTATCAGCAGCGATCCATTCGCCCAGAGTCACCGGCAATTTGTCGTTTGGCCGATCTTTGACTTCGGCTTCTGTCAACGGATCCAATGCGCCGATGAGGTGATAGAGCGGCAACGAAGGCACAGGTTCCCGCAGCGTGTATTTATCGAGATACTCACCAGCAAACTGTTCATCCAGAAACTCACTCAGGTCGGCGCTGCAGAATTCTTTCGACAGCGTATTGAAACTGTTCAGCTTCAACAAGCGACCGTAGGCATCATGCATCGCCGCATCAACCGGACTGGCAGCGACGAGCTGTGCCAGCGGCGGAATCGTTTCGTGAATACCCATCGCTTCAGGAACTCGGTGAGCCTGATGGTCGTACTCCGAAGAGACGTCGAACTCGATCTCCAGCGGATGTCCGTAGTTAGGGTACGAATTGAACAGCTCAACAACTTCCTCTGCAAACGCCTTCATCAGCTTTTCAGTCTGATCGGGTTCCAGAGTTGTCGAAGGCCACGCCCAGACATTCCCGACAGGCATGCTGCCGTGACCGGTCGCATGTTTGCCGTTTCGCGACTCCACTGTAACGTCCGCGTTGATCAGAAATGTCGAACTGACAACGCGACCTCCGAACTTTAAAGGCGTTCGGTATTGAACCGGTTCAAATGAGACCTTGACCTCTTTGACGGTTACGTCAGTGGGTTTCCCCTGACTCATTTCTCAATATCCTCTTGTTAAATTTGGTGCTGGAAGCATCCCGAGATTGGGTACCGGCTTCCCCGAAGTATTACGATGCAAGGCGACTCTGAAAAGCATCAAGGCGGTATTGAGTCGCTTCTCAGCCTTGAATTGTTGATCGCACCTCTTTGTAATCCCCTCTGCCGGGACCGCTGGAACCGCATAGAACGTCATTTTTGTCGTCGCTGAGGCCCAATTGTGAGCACAAAGGATTCCAGACCTTCCAGTTTGATGCTCGAAGAATGTTACGCCACCGCAGACGACAGATTTCTGGACGAATGGGTCCGATTCAGCCGTCCCGAGTATCTGGGACGCTTTATTGAGCGTTGGATGGCTGATTCGCGCCTTTGGGCAAGACAGCAATTAATCGGATATCTGCAACGGGATCTGAATTTTCCCGGTCACGAAGTTGTCGTCAAGCGGATGTACAAACATCTTCACTTCACTGGCGATCATGAATTGCTGGCCCATTTCATGGTGGCGTTTGACAGATTCGTGCGCCGCGCCCGGATCAACAGCTCGTGGTGGAATCGAGAAACTCAGGAACTCATCCGTGAAGAGAAACTGTTCGCAAAATCAAATAAGACTATTCAAAACGAAACGGGGCGAACTGCGGAATGGGGCACCGGAAAATATAAACGCACCGTCTCGCTGCCCGATCGCCTTAATAAGCCCGACAATCGGTTGTTCAGCCAGCGCACTCGCTATCATCTGCGTCGCAAGGTCTGGCGTCACTTTCGC
>JAYVNW010001275.1:0-3994 GCA_043758225.1 Candidatus Kuenenia sp.
CCCCTTTAGCCCGCGCATGTCCGCGTTGTATGGCAGAACATCATGGCCATCACTGTCGCGTCCCATAGATTTGCCAGGCTGTCCAGAGCCGCCTCCAGTCATACCATTGTCTGACATAAAAATGACAACTGTGTTCTTGAACAAAGCCTGTTCTTTCAAGTCTTCCATCAGACGGCCAACGTTATCGTCGATGTTTTCGATCATGCCATAGAATGCCGCTTGCTCATCACCGAAGCCCATATCCAAAAACCGCTTCTTGCTTTTCTCGGGAGCCAGGAAGGGACCGTGCGGGGCGTTTGTTGCAATATACGCAAAGAATGGAGAATCCGACTTTTTCGCTTCATCAATCCAATCGATCGCAGCGCTAAAGAAAACATCCGTGCAGAATCCGCGAGTCTTCACGAAACTGCCGTTCATTCGCACAACCGGATCAAAGTACGAATTCCGCGGCACGTCCGCGCAGCTGCAGTCGTAGGCCTGACCAATCCCGCCAGCACCATGAATGAATGTTTGATCAAAACCACGTCGATGCGGCTGATAGAGTTCCTCATCACCAAGATGCCATTTGCCGAAAATGGCGGATTTGTATCCGGCCTTGCCCAGCGTTTGAGACAGCGTTACGGCATTTAGCGTCAATCTTTCTCGTTCCAGAATTGTGTGTGTTACGCCATTCCGCATCGAATGCCGACCTGTCATCATCGCAGATCGTGTGGGACTGCAAGTGGGACACACAAGGAACCTGCTGAAGCGAGTACTGGACTCGTGCAGCGCGTCCAGATTCGGTGTCTTGATCCACGGATGCCCCAACTTTGCGAGCGGCGGGTACCCCTGATCGTCCGTTAAGATCAGAACGATATTGGGACGATCAGCTGCGACAAGTGAGTTGCTCGAAAGCAGGGAATCAAAAATCACCACCCTGAAGATCAGCAGCAGAAAACTCGTGCTTGTCAAACGACAGCTGAGTTTCATGAATTGCAATTGTGGCACGCGAAGATCTCCCATGAAGTAAATTGAAGACTAAGGCAACCACTCAATCACCAAACATTTCGTTCAAATCCACGTCATCATCTGACGCTCGTTTTTTCTTTTTCACCGGAGCCTTTTTTAACGAGACTGGTTTTTCGACCGATGCCGCTGCGGATGCCTTGCTAGTGGAGGCTTCAGGCATTGCTTCGTTCCTGGAGTCCACGGCCGTTTTTTCGGAAGCACCGTTTCCTGTTGCGATCTTGGCTGGATTCTTTGCGGCGGCGGCTTTCCGGGCTGCCTGCACCATTCTGGATTCAGCCTCGCGAATTTCAGCCACCATATCAGTAACTTTCTGCCAGCGGCGATCCGGATCCGCTACAAGGCCTTTCATAATTGCTACCGCAATTTGCTTGTCGATGTTCGGAAGGAGAGTTGTCAATTCAATCGGCGGTTTGTTGATATGCTGCATCACAGCGTCAATTGTCAAAGCTGCGTCCCAGGGGAATCGCTTGGTGTACATTTCAAAGCACGTGACCGCGTAGGAAAAAATATCAAGACGTTGATCCGTCGTCTGACGCTTGATCAATTCCGGGGCCATATAGCTTGCTGTCCCAGTGCGGTTCCCCGGCTTACAGAAATTTGGAGCATTGGGCACAACCAGCCCGAAGTCGATCATCTTTGCGGTCTTGTCGTCGGAGATCATGACGTTGCGAGGGCAAATGTCGCGATGAATCCAGTTCTGCTGATGAAAGTAACTTAATGCCTCTCCGATTTGAATCATATACCGCAGCCGATATCGCTTCATTTCTTCATTCTGCAGGTCTACCAGTAATGCCAGCCCCACACCTTCGACGAACTCCATAATGAGAAACATTTCATCTTCCAGCGTCCAGCCAAATTCATAAGTCTTCACGATATTCGGATGATGAAGTGAGACCGCCACATCAGCCTCGGACGGTTTATTCAAACCTTGAAAGCGGGCCTCAAACTTCGCGGTCTTTTCCTTGTCCAGAACTTTCAATGCCACAGGTCGCCCCGTCTGCAGATCCACAGCCCGCCATACCTTGGACATGCTTCCCTGTCCGACTCGGCCAATCAGATTAAACCTTTTATTGATGTCCGTTTTGGGATGGTTCGCACCTTTGCGATTGAAAAGTTTGTCGAACATAAATTGCCTTTAATTGAAGTCGATGCAACACTGCCAGGCTCTCAACACATTTCTTCGGCGGTGTTCGACGATGCCGTCTTCTACAGGAAAACTCGCGGAATTGCGACAGTTTTACGCTATCGACGTGAGAATCTTGCGAGCTTCAAAGCGAACCGTGGGAATTCAATCGTGGACTGCTTGTGAGATTTCTTCTGCCTGTGAGAATCAACGCCGGTTAGCCCTGACCGGATTTTGCGAAGTCAGAACTGATTTGTCGTTGATTCTCATCGACTTATTGTTCACCCAGAGAACTAAACTTTCCTGCCCAACGCTATGACAATCCCCACCACTGCCCTGAGTTTTTCTAAAGAAGAAGTCGAAACGTTCCAGCGAGATGGCTACATCATCGTCCGTGGCCTGATTCCGCAGGACACGATCAACACCATGAAACGTATCACGCAGCGAGATCTCACCGCGAATCAGGGCGACATCGAATACGAAGCAGACCTCAGTTACCCTGGAGCACCCGAATCGCTGGATGCCGAGGGCGGCCGAACAGCGCGACGCCTGCGGCAGGCGATCAGCCGTGACCCAATTTTTGCAAAGTTAGTCAAACAATCGTGGCTTGTGAACCGACTTCAGCAACTTCTCGGCCCACACGTCGTCATGCCGTTGATTCATCATAACTGTATCATGACCAAACAGCCACGATACAGCAGCGACACCGGCTGGCATCAGGATACGCGATACTGGAATTTTACAACCGGTGATCTGGTGAATATCTGGATCGCACTGGGCGAGGAGACTCCACAGAACGGATGTCTTCGCGTGCTTCCGGGAACTCACCACGAACGAGCGCCACGCGAACGTCTGGATGACGCTTTGTTTTTAAGGACCGATCTCGAACAGAATCAACCGCTCCTGGCCCGCGCGCTGCCGGTGGAGTTGAAAGCTGGCGACGTTCTCTTCTTCCACGCTCGCTGCTTCCACGCCGCGACGAGGAATTTTTCGACGGAATCCAAACAGTCCGTCGTCTTCACATTTCGCTCGCTCGACAACCCGCCAGTGCCGGGGACAAAATCGGCTGAATGGCCGGAGTTGTTGTTGTCGTGATCAGTTTTCGCACGCCAAAGACATTTTCAGCCCACAGCACGTTTGGCACGACTAGTCGCGTTTACAATTCTCCATGAGCATTCTTCACGAGTCCGCGAAAAGCTTGTCGAACAGATTTGTGGAGAAATCGGGAGAAAGAACTATCCAGCTTTCGGACAATGATCAGCTCGACGACATCCGCCAAATCCTTGTGCGTCCGCCGGATATTTCCCAGGCCACAGGCGATCTTGACCTCGATTAGCTTCGACAACCGCAGAACGGGAAGATTCTCGATCGTCTCAATATTCGAATCACCTTCAGGCTCTGGTAACACAACTTCCGCATCTTTGCATGCTCGATCACCAGCATATAGAAACTGAACGGGAACGCCGCCAGAAGACCGGAATTCAGCCTCCTGCTCGTCCCACAGCAGGCCGGCATTTTCCAGCGCCGTTCGAACGGCTTTCGTGTCCGCTCTGCGTATGATCAAATCGAGATCAACTGTGTTCCGCTGATATCCGTAAAGGCAGACAGCAACTCCACCGCAGACAGAATGCGGGATATGCGATTCCTCCAGCGCGCGGTGACATTGTACCGCAACTTGCCACAGGTTTTCATTCCCCAACATACGATAGACCTGCTGCGCTGTCGACATGATGTTCTCCTGGATTTCTCGCCCATTCTACACACACTGCACTTTAGGCAAAAGCTTAACGAGCATGAGTCCGGAGTTTAACAAGCGCGGACGGTGGGCGTGAGTTTGCGGAGAGGCAACCGGGCGGGAAAGAC
>JAYVNW010001276.1:0-2346 GCA_043758225.1 Candidatus Kuenenia sp.
CTCCCAGTAGATGCCCCATCGCTCCTTTCACACCGAAGCATTCAGGTATACGCTGCGACATACCGAACGCCGTCTGAATGCCGCGTGCTTCCGCAAGATCATTTGATTCTGTTCCCGTGCCATGCACACTCAGGATGTCCGGGCAACGGCCTTTAAATACCAGCGTACGTTTAAGAAGTTCACTGACAACGGTCCCGCTTTCGTCAATCTGCGTCATGCCGGTTGGATCACTCAGCCATCCGCCGGCGACGACTTTGGCGATGATGTTCGCTCGGCGAGATTCCGCATGAGACCTCGATTCCAGAATCATGACACCAGCACCTTCGCCGACAAGAAAGCCATCTCGGGATGCATCAAACGGCCGACACGCAGAAGCGGCATCCGCAGATCGAGATGTCACTCGCAAGCGATGAAACGATGCCAGTACAGACGACCGTAGCCCTGCATCCGCGCTGCCGACGATGCAGACGTCGCATTCGCCGCGATGAATCATCGCCGCTCCCTGCAGTACGGCAATCAGTCCCGTCGCACAAGCCGCCACAGGACACGAACCAGCGACACCGGCTCGCGTCAATTCCGCAATCGCCCGAGTCGCGCTATTGGTCTGTATGGCGTGGTTCCAATAGTCAAGCGATGTGTTTCTGTCATCACTGCAGGATAGTCCGGTGTTCTCAGCCTCATGATCAAAACGTCCGACATGTGCCAATTGTGGTTGACGCTCTCGGCGATACCGCATGGCTTCCGTCATTCGTTCCGTCGAACGCAGTCCGCCCTTGCTGCTGCCGAACACGACTGATGTCCGTTCAGGCAGCAGGCTGTTGAAACAAAGTCCCGCCTCTGACATCGCCTCGTCAAGTGCAACCAGTGACATCGCAACCAGCGGTTCAGATCGCCACACGTCAGCAATCTTCGTTGGCACGGAACCCAGCAGCTTCGAACGATCAAGTCGTCTGACCACCTCAAAATGATCAACAACCGCGCCGTGCAGTGCCAGTCCTTCGATAGCTGAAAGTTGTTCGAGGTGATCGATATCAGCAGGCATCAGACGTCGGCCAGCGCGGCGACCGTCGATCAATGCGTCCCATGTTTCGCCTGCGCAGCAACCTAAGGGAGTCACTAGTCCCATGCCGGTGACCAGAACATCTTCGCTGCGGTTATGATTTGAAAACTCAAACACAGTTGTCGTTGTCGTGAAATAAAATTCTTGTGGACGCTTCAAACGTTGAACAGCATACCGGCATTCTGACCGAATCAAATCGGCCGATCACTTGGAGTTGAGAAGTCCGAAAAAAAACAGCACTGAGCATCAGCATTTTGCCGTCAATTCGTTGAGTTTATGAACCTTGCCTGGCTTGTCGGTGTCCATGGCAACATTACGAGCAGATTTCCGGGATTGCCTTTGATCTTCGGTTGGCGGCGTCGGTTATTTGTCTGCCCGAAAAGTGATCAACTGTTGTGGATCGGCGGTTAGGCCCGCTGATCATTGACAGGAATTGCCGTTTTTCTGTTTCGTGATGTATCGCGAGACGGCGAAAAACGGCAGAAAAATCGGCTGTGCCTCCCTGGTATTGTGAAAAATCTGAGTTGTCATTGGCAAGCGCCCCCCTTGTGTGCGTATGCTTCATCAGCGTGGCTGAGCCTTCAAGCTGATGGATCGGCAACCTTGTGTAACCTTTGGATAGGCTCGGAAACGGCAGGTGACTGCGATGTCCAGTTCTGTTCTGGAACGTCCCACTTTGGTGTTGAATCGCAACTGGCAACCAATTGCAGTTTCAACAGTGGCGCGTTCGTTGATTAAAGTGTGGAACGAGTCCGCTCGGATCGTTGATCCCTCGAACTTCCAGATTTATGGCTGGGAAGATTGGGCCATGATTCGCCCGGCTGATGGTGATCCCGTCATCCGCACGCAGTGGCTGACACTGAAAGTTCCGGAAGTCATCACGCTGACTCGGTACGACCGACTACCTGTGAAAATTGTCGCATTCAGTCGACGCAACGTGTTCAAACGTGACCACTTTATGTGTCAGTATTGCGGGTGCAAACCTGGCAGTGAAGAATTAACGATCGACCACGTGATGCCTCGATCCCGCGGCGGACTCTCCAGTTGGGCCAACTGTGTTCTGGCATGCATCGACTGCAACACACGCAAGGCCAATCGGACACCCGAACAGGCCGGCATGCCGCTTCGGGCGACCCCGATTCGTCCGACGTGGAACCCGCTTTATGCACCGCATGGAGTTCGAATCGAAAGCTGGTCAAAATTTGTGAGCGAAGCGTATTGGAATGTGGAGCTTGAAGAAGTTTGACTGTTCAGCTCAGCATCGGACCTCATCAACTCAACCTTCC
>JAYVNW010001277.1:0-2474 GCA_043758225.1 Candidatus Kuenenia sp.
AGGTCATTTCCAACTGTCGATTGCCATAAATCAGCTGCAAATCAGCGTATCGGCGGTCCAGACTCTACCATCAGGACCTATACCGTTGACTGAAAACAACGATTCAGAATCCCGCCGCCGTTACTGGGCCGAACAGTTGGAACTGGGCTACCAACTCGTTCAGCAAATCGAGACTTTTCCGGTCCAGGAATGCTGCGAAGGTTTTTCATCACTTAGGGACGCAGCCGTCGCCAGCTGCGTAGAAATGTTGTTCTCAGAATCAAAGATCGCGGGCGAATTCGACCGCGTCTTCTTTCTGCGTGAAAGTCTGGTGAAGGACATCATGGCCATCGCCGGCGATATGAATCAACGCGGGTGGATTCTGAAAATCGAAGACGGATACCGCTCGCTTGCGATGCAAAGACAACTTGGAGCGAAGCCAGAAATCTTTGATGCCATCCTGAAGAAGTGCATCTGGGAAAACGGTGGTACGATTCCACCGGTCGAGATCATCTTTCGTCGAGGCTCCGTGCTGGTTGCCAATCTTCCGAAGGTGGGCACGCATATGTCCGGCACAGCGGTGGATATCTCCGTCTTTCGCCGCAGCGATGGCACCGAAGTCTGGCGTGGCAATAAGTATCTGGAAATGAGCGAACGAACTCCAATGCGGTCGCCGTTCGTCGAGCCCGAAGCATTGCAGAATCGCTTCGAAATCACGTCCATGATGGAGGCTCACGGTTTCATACATTTCCCGTTTGAGTTCTGGCATTTCAATAAACACGATGCCCTCGGAAACATTCTGACCCAAAACACTGCACCTGCCAAATTCGGCCCGGTGCATTGGGACGCCTTAACGAATCAAGTCATTCCGGTCGAAAACCCCTCCGAACCACTTCGACCATTGCCCGAAATCGGACAGGAAATTCTCGCCGCTGTTGAACGTGCACGGGACAACAAGTAGATTCTTCTGGTCAACTGCTGGTACTGAAGGAAAACGTTATGCGAACCATGCTCGTCAGCATCACCCTGGGCGTTGTCTTCCAGAATCAGACCGCGATTGCTTTTCAGGACATCGATCTCGGGACAATCACCGAGAAGCATCAGATGATACCCATGCGGGACGGGAAGCATCTGTCTTCGTATTTGTACTTCCCTCAAGGCGATGGCCCATGGCCGGTGCTGTTTGAACAGCGTTACGCCGACATCAGCGGAGCGGGAACTCGAAAGGCGGCTGCGAGTCTGGCGGAAGCCGGTTACGTTGTCGCGATGGTAAACTATCGCGGCACCCACAAGTCGGAAGGCACTTGGGTTGGCTACCGAGCGTTGGGTTGGGGCGAACTCAAAGATGGATTCGACACCTGCGAATGGCTGGGAACTCAGCCGTGGAGCACTGGGAAGGTCGGGACGTTTGGAAGTTCACAGGCTGGATATGCCCAGAACTTTCTGGCGATCACTCAGCCACCGCATTTGACCGCTCAATACATGGTCGACACGGGACTCAGCCTGTTCCATGAAGGCTATCGCATCGGCGGGACGAATCGACCGTCGCGATTCAAATCATTGGCCAATAATTGTCGTGTGCCGGCCGACAATGATCGCCTGCTGGAAGAATGGATGACGCATCCTCACTACGACGACTACTGGCGAGATGAAGATTGTTCGCTGCACTTCAACAAAATGAACGTGCCATGTTTCACGATCGGCAGTTGGTATGACTTCATGAATCAGGGTTCCATCGCCAGTTTTCAGGGTCGGCAGGAGCATGGCGGAGACAACTCGCGCGGCAAACAGCAGTTGATCATCGGCCCATGGCTGCATGGTCGGCTGAACAAAGGCAGCAAAGTCGGAGAACTGGTCTATCCAGCCAACGCAACGTGGCCGGAACGCGACCACATGATTCGCTGGTTCGACTACTGGTTAAAGGGCAAGGATACTGGCGTCGAAAAAGAACCCACCGTGCGCTACTACGTGATGGGGGCCGTCGGTGAAGCCGAGGCTCCCGGCAATATCTGGCGAACGGCCGCCGACTTCCCCCCTGCTGCTGAATCGACATCCATGTTTCTCGCAGCGGATGGTGTGCTCACGTCAGCGGCTCCGACGAATGAAGCTGGTTCAACGAGCTTTATCAGCGACCCACTGCATCCGATGGAGATACCGGGAACAAGTTTTCCTGGTGCGATGGACGCGGGGGCGTTCGAAAAGCAGTCTGAGGTCCGTACTTTCACGACGGAGATTCTGAAAACTCCCATTGAGTGGACCGGCCGCATTCGTGCGGAGCTGTATCTTTCGTCAACCGCACCAGACACGGACGTAATTGTCCGAGTCAGTGATGTTTACCCGGACGGCCGTTCGATTCTAATCGTGGACTATCCTCAACGAGTTCGCTATCGGGAAGGCTTCGATCACGAAGTGCTGATGGAGCCTGGCGAAGTTGTGAAAGTCGCTTTTGACGTCGGCTGGATCAGTCAGATTTTCAACAAAGGCCACCGCATCCG
>JAYVNW010001278.1:0-2092 GCA_043758225.1 Candidatus Kuenenia sp.
GGCATCCAATCCTGCGTAGATAGAGTCCGCAGTGACGATCGCGTCGATTCTTTCAAAGTGTTCAGGTGACTTCAGAATCTCACGAATCGCCCCGTAGCCGGCGCTGAATGATGACAGGATGAGTCGCGGGCTCGGCATTGTGACTTTGTCATCCGTAGTTTTCGTCGCATGACCAATGATTTCTTCCAGTAGTTTTGGGTGATCGGCAAACGGCTTCGAGTATGCCGACGAGAGACCGGGAAAATTCGCAACGACCAAAGTGCCTCGAAATTCACTACGTGCCAGCGCGCGGCGAGTCGTTTCAAGTGCTCCATGAAAGTGAATCATGATCTGACTTGATGATTTTGCTGCGTTCGGTTGTCGAACGACGACCATCGAGCCGTTTACGATTTTGATAGCCTCGCCAACTTGCTGTGGTCGCTCGTTAATGAGTTGCTTGTCCATCAGCAGTTCGTCGGCAATTGCGTAGAATTGGTGACTCAATACTCCCCACAGCAAGACCCCCAAAAACAAACGCATGGCAACTTCTCCAGCATCAAAAATCGCTCGGTTCGGAATCATCTGGATGCTTCGCATTCGGCAGCCAACCGAATCGCATTAATAGCAAGAAGAATGGCAGTTAAACGAAGGCAAACAATCCAAGGATCGCAATACCTCCGATCGCGCCAGCGGCTCCGCCATACAGCAGGAAGAGTATCGGCACCGACATAAACAGCAGCACTACACCAGCGATGGAGTTTGCCAGAAGAATTCGCAAGTACCGTTGATTTTTAGGCGGTTGATCACTGTTCATTAATCAACAGCTCCGTTGGAAACGCTGATTTCGTATTTTTCCACACCGCGTCGGCCATGAACTGATGTCCGGATTGAGACAGATGAATTGTATCAAGCGTAGATCCACTGCCAGCAATGACGGATAAGAAAACTCGCTTGGGAACGAGCGTTACGTTGTGCTTTGCCGCCACAGTGCGTTGAATACGGCCGAATTCGTGACAGAACGGCGGAAGCGGCAGCTCGAACATGATCACCTGTCGATCAGGAGATTCCAGAAACGCCAGTAGTGCTTCCAAATCACGCGAGAACTCCGCAGTCGTTGTAGAACCCAATATGTCATTGCCGCCAATCTCCACAACCACGACGGCCGATTCAATTGGCTGCGTTCGCGCTCGCTTCAATGCCGACGCAGCTGTTTCACCAATATGCGAGATATCCTGAACGTGAATCTGATGCTGTTGAGCCAACAGACTTGGCCATGTTTCCGATGTTTCATCGCCATCGACGCCCGCAGTCACAGAATCGCCGATGACCATCATCGTCCGCGTCTTCGCTGAGGCCAGTGAATGAGTCAAGTGATACGGCAATTCCAACAATCCCATTGTCAGCCAGATGCCGCCCAACACGATAGCAGCCGACCGTCGCCAGTTGGCCTTAAAAGCAGACGCCATCCAAACCAGCATTGCTCCAACTGCGATGCCATAACACCAATACGGAATACCTGTCGATGAGACCACGACTGCGATGACGCCGATCAGAAACGACAGCACTGTGATCCGCCTGAAGACCGACCGCGTGCGAGTCGAAGCGAACGCCGCGAGAATGATCAAGGCAACCCCGCTGAAAAATGCCTGTCCGCTAACGATGTGATAGACAAGCCCGTTCATGGGAGCCTCACGTTTGAATGCGACGTTACGTCTGGACTCATGAGTTACTCATAGTTCAAACAGAGGAGCTGCGGCAAACTTTTTGTCTATCGATTTAGACTAAATGAACGCCCGCCAAGCCGGATGGGGTCTTTGACAGAAACATCGAGGGCTCAACACATCGCATGGGTAGCCTGGGCTGGGCGCAGCACAGCGAAGGAAGCCCCGGAAGGTTCGGTGTGCCATATTGCAGAACACCGGAGTTTCGATCCACTCCAACCCCGGCCACCCACCGATGCAATACACGACGAAATTATCCCTGCATCATGGACCTTTGGTCTCAGGGACTTCCAATGTTTCACTACTCAGTTTGCGAATGCTACAAAGTGGCAGTGTCTTTTGAAGTTCATGTATGGCAGAGTCTGACAAAGCCGTGCCATCCAACGCGATGG
>JAYVNW010001279.1:0-1613 GCA_043758225.1 Candidatus Kuenenia sp.
TCGGCGAGCAACGTATTGTTGCAACAGCAGGAATGTTTGCCAACATGCCGGTCGGAACACCACATTCCTTCAAGAATGAAAGCAGTAAACCGGCGAAAATGTTGATCTCCGTTGCTCCGGCTGGCTTGGAAAACATGTTCTTCGAGATTGGCGTCCCTTTGCCTGAAGGTTCAACAACCGCACTACCGCCAAATAAAGCGGAGATTGAAAAGTTGCTCGCAACAGCTCCCAGATATGGAATTGAAATCAGAGTGCCGCATCATTGAGCGTTGTCATTCATCGTCCTTGGCACTTTGGGCAGAAATAAGTCGCTCGCTTTGATGGAGTCAGGCACATTGACTGAATAGCGGTCCCACATTTTTTGCAGTCTTCTCCATGTTGGTGATGGGCACGGTTTGCACAACCGCTCTTTACTCCTTACCGCCTTTTTGAGCTTCAAAGCGGCGGTCTGGAATCAGCCAGAACAATGCGACAAGTGCAAAAATCGCCACGGCGATAGCTGGAATCCTGAAGGAAAATCCGATGGCGATGAGATAGAGCAGTGATGACACGATGCCCTTCCAGTCACGCCCGACAGCTTCTCGAATCGGTGACTTTGGACCTTGATCTGAAATGATCGCTGACTGCAATACTGCCCATGCGATTGAGCTGAGAAACAAGATTCCACCGTAAACTGCGACCGGCAGTGATGCGAAATCCGTACCACGCATCCATGCCGTTCCAAACGGTATGAGCGTCAGCCAAAAAAGCAGATGCAAATTCGCAAGCAGGATTCGGCCATTAACATGATCGGTTAGTTGCAACAGGTGATGATGATTGTTCCAGTAAAGTCCCAGATAGACAAAACTGAGAAGGTAAGTCAGTACCGCAGGAAAAATCGACATCAACGCAGCAGCGTCGGAGCCAATTGGCGCCTTCAGGTCGAATACCATAATCGTGATAACAATAGCAAATACGCCATCACTGTCCGGCATCAGCATGTTGGTCGCAGTTGATGGTGACAAAGTCATGCTGGATTGCAGCGGAGGACTTAGGTTTCTGGTCAAGTGACCACAACCAGTCGAGCGTGGCAACAGGCGATGACAGTCAGGAACATCAGCACTGCAAAGCACCAATTACTGGGCAAACAACCCGGCTCACTGAAAACGCGCCACAGAAGTTTCCAAATGCTCTTCAGCGATTTCGGGATTATCTCCAGAGGCAAAGTCCAGTGCAACCGTTTCATGGCCGCTGAGCACCGTTTCCGGCGACACCAGGAACACAAGAATCGAACCATATCGATTTCGATTGCCGCTGCCAGATCAGGGCGGCCGTGGATGGAAGTGGCGACTTGCTTGTCACAATGCGCCGGCATCCAGAAGTCTTGGGGCAAGGGAAGGAAACGCAGAAGGAAACGGAGGTTTTAAAAACTCTTCGAAGGAAACAATCACAGGAAGTAGACGCAGGAAGGAAACAATCACTCAGGCCAAGTGCGGGCGTCTAATGTGCGCAAAACGCGGGTGAAAAAGACGCTGTTCGCAAGGCCATCAAACTGGTGCTGCAGAATCCTGACGAAACCCAGTACGCGGAGTTCCTGGATCAGTTGTGCGGAATTTATCACGATGCGAAGTGCT
>JAYVNW010001280.1:0-6794 GCA_043758225.1 Candidatus Kuenenia sp.
ATTCGGCGTGATACCATCCTGGGCGACGAATGCATTGTCGGCGGCAAGTCGATGATCGCTTACGAAGTGCAAATCGGTCATCGAGTCAAAATCAATTCCAACGTCTACATCTGTAACGGCGTCACCATCGAAGACGGCGTGATGATCAGTGCGGGGACGATTTTCACGAACGATCGATTTCCTCGCGCGACGATGCCGGATTTGAAACAACTGCGTTCTTCAGATCCCGATGAGCATACTTTGACGACGCTCGTTCGTGAGGGCTCAACAATCGGAGCTGGCTGCATCATTGGCTGCAATCTGGAAATCGGCCGTTGGGCAATGATCGGCATGGGTTCCATCGTGACGAAGTCGATACCGGATTTCTGCCTTGCCATCGGCACTCCAGCGCGCGTCGTCGGTGTTGTGTGCAAGTGTGGCGAACCGCTGCATCGGTTTGGCGAACATGAATTAACGACAGCATTGCAGGCAACATGTCAGTGCGGACTGTCGTATTCAATCAACGGTCACACAGTTGTGGAAATGCAAACGGCCGTAGCGGTTTGATTCTTTGTAGGTCCTTTCTGCCGGAAAGGACTTCGCGATCTGCGACCAACGCATGTGGATTAAAAAGCGAAACGTAGCCGTTGAATAAATGTCGGCACATTGGTTCGCTTGCGGCGAAAGTCTTCCCCGGCACGGAAGACCTACTTTTAAAAGCATCATTATGAAATCAAATTCATCATCACAAAACTGGGCGGTCCTTGGTGGCGGCATCCTGGGCATGACGCTCGCACTGAGACTCCAGCAGCAAGGTCACAAAGTCACGCTGTTCGAAAGCCGCGCGAATCTTGGCGGCCTCGCCGACGCATGGACAATCGGCGATGTGATGTGGGACCGGCATTATCATGTCACGCTCATGTCTGACATGCTAGCTCGCGAAGTTCTCAAGGAACTCGGTCTCGAAGACCAGATGCAATGGGTCGAAACGAAGACCGGCTTCTTTACGGACGACCAACTGCACTCGATGTCGAACACGGTCGAATTCCTGAAATTTCCGCCCTTGAGGATGATCGACAAACTGCGTCTTGGCGGCACAATTGCCTACGCGGCACGAGTCAAAAACTGGAAGAAACTTGAGAACATTTCTGTCGGCCACTGGTTGACGAAACTTTCCGGAAAACGCACGTTCGACAAGATGTGGCTGCCGTTGCTGAGATGCAAACTGGGTGAATGCTGGCGTGAAACATCAGCCGCGTTTATCTGGGCGACGATCGCTCGCATGTACGCAGCTCGCCGCACCGGCCTGAAAAAAGAGATGTTCGGATACTGTCGTGGCGGCTACGCCGTCATCCTGAACAAGTTCACGCAAAAGCTGCGTGAACTTGGCGTCGAAATTCATTGCAACGCGGCCGCAAAAAGTGTTCGCACCGGCATTGATGGACGCATGACCGTTCAATTTGCCGATCACGATCGTGTCTTTGATCGAGTCGTCTCAACGCTGCCAACACCCGTGATGAGTCGCCTCTGTCCGGACCTGACGAAGCAGGAAAAGTCGCTCTTCGACGGTATACGTTATCACGGCATCGTCTGCGCGTCGGTGTTGCTGAAGAAGAGCCTTTCGCCGTTCTATGTCACAAACATTACGGACCCCGGTTATCCGTTCACGGCCGTGATTGAAATGACGGCATTGATCGACAAGAAGGAACTGGACGGCAACGCTTTGGTCTATCTTCCTCGCTATGTCGCACCGAACGACGAACTCTTCGATTGTAGTGATGCTGAGATCGAACATGAGTTCATTTCCTGCCTGCAACGCATGCATCCGACGCTGTCACTGGCGGATGTAAAGGCCGTTCGCATTTCGCGAGTCCGCCACGTCTTTGCATTGCCGACACTGGGGTACTCGGACCGATTGCCACCGATTGTGACATCCGTGCCGGGACTGTATTCATTGAATTCGTCACACATCGTGAACGGCACATTGAATGTCAACGAGACTATCAAGTTGGCGAATGATTTCGTCGCTGGTCTGAAGCTTCAGCCAGAACTTCCTGCGCAGGCGAGCGGCAGGGCGTCAGCCCTCCGTGAACTCGCGACCTGCACGGAGGGCTGACGCCCTACCGCTCGCCAAATCACGCTATTTTCTATCCCCTATTTGCTAATCGCCAAAACGCCATGACGAAACCCATCGCCAGCCTTTCGCTCGATCTCGACAACAAATGGTCGTACATGAAAACTCACGGCGACGCTGGCTGGGACCAATATCCCACGTACCTTGGCCGCGTCGTGCCGCGATTTCTCAAAGTCCTGCACGAACGCGAACTGAAGATGACCGTGTTCATCGTTGGACAAGACGCAGCCAGAGAAGAAAACTTCGAAGCACTCGCATCGATCTCCGCCGCTGGACATGAAATCGGCAATCATTCATTCAACCACGAGCCGTGGCTGCATCTTTATTCTGAAAAGGAACTCGTCAGCGAACTGGCAAAGACAGAGGAACACCTTGAACGCGTCACTGGTCAATGCCCAATTGGCTTTCGCGGACCAGGCTTCAGCTTCTGCGACTTGCTGCTGAAGATCCTGGTTCGTCGCGGATACAAATATGACGGATCAACATTTCCGACCTACCTCGGCCCGCTCGCACGCATGTACTACTTCATGTCGACGCGACTGACGAAGGAACAGCGAGCCGAACGAAAACAGCTCTTCGGAAACTTCAGCGAAGGTTTCCGACCGCTGAAACCATTCGAATGGGAATTCCCTGAAGGCAAGTTGACCGAAATTCCCGTCACTACAATGCCATTGTTCAAAGCACCGATCCACGCCAGCTACATTCTGTATCTCGCACAATTCTCAAAACCACTGGCAAAGACCTACTGGCACATGGCAATGACGATGTGTCGAGCGGCAGGCGTTGGTCCATCCCTGCTTTTGCATCCTCTCGACTTTATGGGCTGCGATGACGACCGTGACCTTGCGTTCTTCCCGGCTATGGGTCGTCCTGCGGAACCGAAGGTTGAACTTGTCGCGTGGATGATCGACACGATGAAACGCCACTACGACATTGTCCCGATGAAAGATCATGCAGAGGCGATTTCGGCTCAAGCGACTCAAGGCAAAGCCAAAAGCAACGCAGTTTCAGCCTTCCGTGGCTCTCGCTAATCATATTGTTGCATCTTCACGACATCGTGCATTCTCATGACACAGCAGCCTTCACATAAAAACACTCTTCTTGCGACAGTCATGCTGTCGCTGGCGGCGACGTTCTGCCTGGGGAAGAGCGATAATGACCGCACGCTTCATCCTGACATCGCACACGCAACAAGTGCTGCACGCAACATGACGACCGGCAATGGCTTCAGCACTGATATCATTTACTACGAACAGCACTACCAGCAGCACGTATGGCCTGCAAGACAGACGGTTTTTCCATTTGGCTATCCGTCGATGATCTCGACACTTGGTTCACTTGGCGTTCCCTGGCGAACAGCCGCTCAAGTGCTGTCACTCAGCGGCTTCTTTTGCGTGCCACTCCTGATCTTCTTTGCGGCGCGGAGAATGGGGCGCACACCGATAACTGCCATGCTGCTGGGACTGTTGTGGCAGTGTGCTCCAATGAACTGGTACAACGTTCATGAGAAACAGACGGAATCACTGTTCGTTGCGTTCACGCTTGGCAGCATGATTCTGCTCTTTGCAAAAGACCACAGGACCAGTGGAATTGTGTGCGCCGGTCTTTGTGCCGCCATAGCTTGTTCATTGCGCTATGCGGGAGTCTTCTGGTTGCTGACAGTCGGTCTCGTTATGGCTCCGGGAGTGCTTCGAAACGGGAAGCAAGTCATCAGTGAGGCAGCGTTGTTTTTCTCAGTTCCTGGTGCAGTTGTTTGCGGGATGTTTATTCGAAATCGGATGATCGTCGGCGACATCAGCGGCGGAATTCAGGCGATCACCAAGAAATCCTGGCGTTTGACATTCGAAAACGTCTACTACGCATTTTCCAGACTCACTGGACTGGATCAGAATGACTTGCAGTCCCGCCATCCAGCAGAATTATTTTTCTCGATCGGACTCATCGTCGGCTGCGCGCTGGTACTGATCAGCCTCGTGAGACAGCGGAAGACTCTCTCCGGATTAATGGCCGGATATTCAATTGGTCGCGCGGCTTGTTTTGCATACATCATCGTCACGACTACACTTCTGACATGGCTGGAAAAAACGACTTCGGTCAACCTTTCGCCGCGAATGATCCTGCCACTGCTTTCGTTCATTCTGCTGGCGACTGTGGACGTCATTGCATTTGCGTCCAATGAATTGAAGGAATCCAGAACATGCCGATACACAGTTAGAATTGCGGCAGCGGTACTGCTCTTCGGTGCTCTGGTCGCGCAGCGCGATGTCTATCAGGAAGTCATCCATCAACCCGAACGACTGGGCCTCGTTCGGGATATTTTGTCTGCTCCAGTGTCTCGATCTGATCTTCTGGATCCACAAACTGCGCACAACTGGAATTCTGAAGAGTCCAGTTCAGCCTTGCAGTTCATTCGAGGGCAGCGAGTTCTCACGAATGAAGATCACATGCTGCCCGAAGTCACCAGCGAAGGTGCGCTCGGCCTGACGGCGAGCGTATACTCAACGCGGAAATGGTCAAACGATGAAGTCGAGGATTTGGCGCGACAGCAGGGCATCGAACTTGTCGTGCTGTTTACTTCGATCACGCCTCGGGAGTCAAATGACTTTTTCGATGCATTGATTGCAGACCGTGGAGACGAAGCCTTGCCGCACTGGTTAACTCCTGTGCTCGTCACTTTGAACCTGCGTCTGTATCGCGTTCAAGCCACCGCACAGCACTTGTCGATGGCTGCAGATCACTGAGCCTGCCAATAATCTTTTCGGATACGTTTTTTAACATCAACCTTTGTTCATAGGTATCCAACGATGTCTCCTCTTCGAATGCTGTGTGTCTTTGGAACTCGACCTGAAGCCATCAAAATGGCACCACTGGTCCTCGCGGCGCAGCGGCATCCACAAGTGAAACCGATCGTGTGCCTGACCGGACAGCATCGTGAGATGCTCGATCAAGTCGTGAAGTATTTCGGATTGCCGGTCGATCGCGATCTGAATCTAATGCAGCCAAATCAGACACTGTCTGATCTGACAGCTCGCTGCCTGCAGATGCTATCGGCGACGATTGCAGAAACCAAACCCGACTGCATCGTCGGACAAGGCGATACCACGACCGCACTTTGCGCGAGTATGGCTGCTTTCTTCGCACGAATTCCGTTTATTCATGTTGAGGCGGGCCTGAGAACAGACAGCATTGATTCGCCATTTCCCGAAGAATTCAATCGTCGAGTCTGCTCATTGACCACCGCTCTGCATTGCGCACCGACCGAAGCAGCTCGACAGAATCTACTGCGTGAAAACTATCATCCAGATGTTGTCGTGGTTACGGGTAACACTGTTCTCGACGCTCTCAAGTTGTCCGTGCAGCAGGAACGCCTGAATTCATTCATGTGGGTGCAGAAGCATCCGGATATCGCCGGTCGCCAGATGGTTCTGATCACGGCACATCGCCGCGAAAATCATGGCGATGGCATCCGCAACCTGTGTACGGCGATTGGCCGACTTGCCGACATGTTTCCAAAAGTGCAGTTCGTGTATCCCGTACACTTGAACCCCAACATACGAGGGCCAGTGCATGAGATACTTTCAAACCGCAGCAACGTGCATCTCATTCCGCCCGCCGATTATCCCGAGTTCATCTGGCTTATGGATCAGGCCACGCTCATTCTGAGCGATTCCGGCGGCGTGCAGGAGGAAGCACCATCGCTGCGTAAACCCGTGCTTGTGACTCGCGAAACAACTGAACGTCCAGAGGCACTTTCTGTGGGGGCCACGAAGCTGGTTGGTACCGATCCGGATCGAGTCGTGAATGAAGTTCGTGAACTACTTACAAACCGAGACGCCTATGCTGCAATGCAGGTTGATGTGAATCCGTACGGGGACGGGCGGGCGGCAGAACGGATCATCGAACTGGCATGCACTCGGTTTGCTCGAGATTTGGTAATGGCCTGAGTCCGGAACGGGAGACTGGAACATTGCGACAAAACTAGATGCGTTTCGCGATCAGCTCGCACAGAAGTTTGCACAGCATGGAACCTACAGAATTTTTCCGCTGCAAACGGGCGAAATGAGGCCACTTACTTCACAGGGCGTTGGTTGACATACAGTTTTACGTTGTGCGTCGCGCGACCACCGGCGACAATGTCAAGTCGGCCATCGCCTGTCAGATCGGCGACGACCAGATCTTCGGTGGCGATTCCGCCTTCATCAAGAATCTGCTTCTTCCATTCCAAGCCGTTCGAGCCGGAAGCATGATATACGTTGACGCCAAACTTCTGTGGCGTGTCGCTGTGTCCGAATGCGATTTCGTCCGTTCCGTCACCGTCGAAGTCCGCAGTCCATAACGCGTGACCACGAACGAATCCGCTATCGATAACGTGTCGCTTCCACGGCGCACCGGCTTCGGATTTTAAATAGACCGCCAGTTCCGTCCCGTGCATGGGTTCCACAGAAGTGAGAAAGCTGCCGCCTCCAGCAAGTCGCCCGACTTTCACTTCGCCAGCACCGTTGAGATTTGGATCGTCAGCTCCCGTTGCACCGTCTGCCAGGTGTTCGCGCTGCCAGCCAGAGTCAGTGCGTCGAATCAGCGACAATCCTTCGCGGCTGGCTGTGATGGTCTCGATAGAGCTATTGCCATCGAAATCGATATGCCAGTGATTGTGCATTCGATTGAGTTCAGAATCCAGAAC
>JAYVNW010001281.1:0-2828 GCA_043758225.1 Candidatus Kuenenia sp.
CACATCTTTTTAACACTTCCATTACGTGATTCTGTTCGATCATTGCCAGGCTGGAATCATCTTTCTCTGATAGCCGAGAAATGCAGGCGGGTTCGTCGTTTACTGCCGACTGCCGAGGCTGAACATAAGGCCTGGCCGACGCAGCGGCGTTAAAAACCTCACCAGGCAGGTCGTCGATGGTGATGGAATTGTTGTCAGCCAGCACTGTCGCGCGTTCAATTACATTGCTGAGCTGTCGCACATTTCCGGGCCAGTGATATGCTTCCATTGCGGCCATCGTGTCACCGGTGATTCGCCAGCCTTTGGGAAGGAAATAATTTGCGAGCAAAGCGATGTCACCGGATCGCGTTCTCAAAGGCGGCAGCTCAAGAGACATGACGTTGATGCGGTAATACAGGTCTTCGCGAAAACGATTCTGTGCAACTTCCTGCTCCAGCCGTCGATTCGTCGCGGCAATAATTCGAACGTTCACGCGACGTTCAACGGCAGACCCAACACGTCGCAATGATCCATCCTCCAGCACCCGCAACAGCTTTGGTTGCAGCGATATGGCAAGTTCTCCGATTTCGTCGATGAATAACGTACCACCATCAGCCACCTCGAACAGTCCAGGAGTCGTTCCGGACGCCCCGGTGAATGATCCTTTTTCATGACCAAACAATTCACTCTCGATCAGCTGTTCCGGCAGTGCCGCGCAGTTGATTGTGACGAATGGCTTGTTGGCTCGCTGGCTGGCACTCTGAATTGCTCGAGCCACAAGCTCTTTGCCGGTGCCGCTTTCTCCCTGAATCAAAACGGTCTTATCCGTAGGTCCAACGCGTTCTATCAGGCGAGACAATTCCTTCATCGGCGGCGACTCACCAATGATGCGATTTGTCGGTCGATGTCGGTCAAGGATAATCGCGAGGTTCGCATTTTCACGACGCAGCCTGCCGCGTTCCGCTGCCAACTGACAGCGATGCTCCAATTCCGACAATGGAAATGGTTTTGTGAGATAGTCGCAGGCGCCAAGCTTCATCGCTTCGACGGCAGTCTGCACGCTGGCCTGACCAGTGAGAATAATAACCTCTGAATCGACATTGTCTGACTTGAGACGCTGCAATAGCTCCAGCCCGCTCAGGCCCGGCATGTTCATGTCGGCAAGAACCACGTCAAAGCGATGTCGTTCACAAAGCCACAATGCTTCCTGGGCATTTGCGGCAGACTTAACGCGGTGCCCCTTTCGTTCCATCCATTCAGCAGACATCGCACGAAACTGCTCGTCGTCCTCTACGATGAGAAGGTCGATGGAGGATGCGTTTGTCATGTCTAGTCTTCCGGTGAAAATCCACGAGGTCGCTTTTCCAGCGGGTAACGTGAATATGATCAGTGATACAAAGGGAGCAGTCTGACTGCGCGTAACGTTTCGCGGGATCTGTTTTGCCGTTACGTGATGACCAAGATGAGCATTCGACGTGCCGAGATATTCTAATTGTGAGAATTGCCACGCAGATTTGCTGTAGAATTCAGGACTTCCATTATACAGCGAATTCCAGTGATATGCCGCACGCGCGTGCCACTCTGGCACATTGTGTGCGTAATGGGGCAGTTTCACAACAATCTGTTTCGATGTCCTGATTTGATCTTCAGTCGATCCGTTGGATGTCACCCTTGGAAGCGAGTCTTGCAATGCCTGAAACTCTTGAGTCTGAAGCACTGCGACTAATTATCGATTCTTTGCCGACGGGGACGATCATTGTCGATCAAACCGGCAGGATTGTGATGTTGAATCGTAAGATCATCGAATGGTGTGGCTATTCAAAGGAAGAGGTTCTCGGACAGATTGTAGAGTTTCTGATTCCCGCACGATTTACCAGGAATCACCCTGCCTATCGGGAAGATTACTTTGCCAATCCCAAGGTCCGCCCGATGGGAAGTGGTAAAGCACTTTTTGCACGACGCAGTGATGGAAGTGAATTCCCATGTGACATCTCACTTCATCCGCTTCCGTTGAAGAACGGAATACACGCTTTGGTGCATATCGTCGATGCGACATCGCGTTTGCAGTCAGAGGCTCTGCAGCGGCATGAAGAATCGCTCCGTCGCATGAAATTTATGGTCGAGAATCTTCCGACCGGAGCTATCTATGTTTCTCTGGACTCAAAAACGTGGATCGTCAATCGGGCCTTTTCCGCCACGACCGGATATTCTTCGGAAGACATCAGCGATATTCAAAGTGCGTTTGCGTTGTTGTTTCATGATCAGGCTGAGGAAGTTCAACGGTATCACGACGTCGATAAGGAGAATAGTTTTCCCGTTTCGCGAGTGCTGCGATACCATCGCAAAGATGGATGTCAGGCGTGGGTTGAGGTTGCCGTCTATCGCTACAACAACCATGAAGTCTGGCTATGGCACGATGTTACAGATCGCCTGGCAGCTCAGGAGCAGCTTGTACAATCTGAGCGACTGGCGGCGATCGGCGAAATGGTCACCGGTCTGGCCCACGAAAGCCGAAACGCACTCCAACGGGCCATGGCATCTCTGGAAATGCTGGACCTGGATCTTGAAAAACAGCCGCACTTGAAAGTTCTTTCAAGACGCGCGGCGACGGCGATTGATGAATTGCAGCGACTTTATGAAGAGGTTCGCGACTACGCCGCACCGATTCAGCTCGACCTGCGTGACATTGATCTCGTGAACTTCTGCCAGGAGACGTGGAGTCAACTGAATGAAACGCATGTTGATAAACAAATTCTCCTGAACATTAATTGTGCGGACAGTGCAGCCAATATTCATATTGATAAACATCGCATCCGCCAGGTCTTACGCAATGTGTTGGAAAATGCCAT
>JAYVNW010001282.1:0-2514 GCA_043758225.1 Candidatus Kuenenia sp.
CGAATCCCAGGATTGCGACTAACAGACAACAAAACAAACAACGAACCATGATTTGTTTCTCCGGTACGATTTCGCGAATCATCATTGGGAGACGAATAACACACCAGCGGCACACTTTGACGTCACACGGACACATGGTCATTTCGCAGGATGTGGTCTCGCTCCATGGCTTCCTGTCCTCGAACCGGCTGCCCCGGACGCTCCGCCTGCTCATTCCCGCCAATAGTATGGCAACAGAATTGAAAATCGGAACGCAGAGCCCGAAAGTCAGTCGGTTTTGGCGCATAGCCTCCAAACCAGACGTGATGAAACTAAGCAAACACGCGGGAAAAATCCATGACCATTCGTTACCATGCGGGTCGAACCTACTCACGAACCCTTCGCCCCGATTTCAATCCGCACTCGACATGTCTCGAATACAGCAATTAGACGCTCATGTTGTCAACCGTATTGCTGCGGGTGAAGTGATTGAACGTCCAGCCAGTGTGGTTAAAGAACTGCTGGAAAACAGTGTCGATGCCTTATCGACTCGAATCGAAATCGATATCATCAACGGCGGGATGGATTTGATTCGCATCTCGGACAACGGCGAGGGCATTCATCCGGACGATATGCTGCTGGCGGTAACCAGCCATGCGACCAGCAAGATTCGTTCTGACGCTGATCTGGATCATGTCAGTACATTGGGTTTTCGTGGCGAAGCATTGGCGTCGATTGCATCGGTTGCGAAATTCCTCATTCGTACGCGACCTGAAGAATGCATCGTCGGCCGCGAACTGGACAGTCATGGCGGAAAGATTGTCATCAACCGAGAGTGCGGTTGTCCGGCTGGCACGGTGATGGAAGTTCACAACCTCTTTTTCAACACGCCCGCTCGTCGTCGATTCCTTAAGAAAGCAACAACAGAATTTGGCTATATCGCTGAACAGTTTTCACGCATTGCGCTGGCGAATCCGCGTCTGCATCTCGTACTTCGGCACAATGAAAAACTCGTCTACGAACTGCCAGCTGCGGCTGACCCACTTGAAAGAATTCGTCGCTTTTTTGGCAGCGAGGTAGCGGACCAGCTGATCGCAGTGTCCTCTGAATCCGAATTGCCGACCGGCGAAAAAATACGCTTGTGGGGTTATGTCGGTGCCCCGTCACTGAGCCGATCAACGCGGAAAGATCAGTTTCTGTTCCTCAATGGCCGCTGGATTCAGGACAGAAGTCTGCAGCACGCTCTGGCTGAAGCCTATCGCGGACTGTTGATGGTTGGCCGGCATCCAGTCAGCTTTTTGTTCCTTGAACTTCCGCCAGCCCTGGTCGATGTCAACGTCCATCCGAATAAGAACGAAGTCCGATTTCAGGACAGCCAGCTTCTGTATCGCCAGATGCTGAAAACCCTGCGTGACAAGTTTCTAACACTCGAATTCAGATCAAACATTGAAGTCCCCGGGGCAGGGCGGGCTGGAGCCGGGCGTCCAAATGAACTGCGTTTTGATCGTCCAACGGCACCGCTGCAACCACAGAAGGAACTGGATTTATGGGCGTCGCATGCGACCGTAACGTCGCCGCCGCGAATTGGCGAGTTCGCTCGATCATCGTCCAACGATCGAGCCGTCTTTACCAATCCGGACGTGATTGCCGCATTGGCAGTTGAACCACATCAGCGCCGCGATTCCCTTGATTTGGTGAGCGGCAGGGCGTCAGCCCTCCGAGACGAAGCATCCCCAAATGTCGCCCAAACAAAAGAATCTTCAACAACGGCCATCGATGACGCTGATTCAAAAATTGCTGCCAGTCCCAGCCGAACACCCGACACGATCATCGATGTTCCGCCAATCGCCGATATTGAGCAAGCGATAATTTCCTCTGCTCGCCCCAGCACCGACGAATTCCGCGCGTTCCAGATTCACGACTGCTACCTTGTCGTTGCCAGCGAAGCGGGACTGGAAGTCATCGATCAGCACGCTTTGCACGAACGCATTCTTTATGAACATCTTCGCAAGCGAATCCTGGCCGGTGGCGTTGAACGTCAACGACTGCTGATTCCTGAAACCATCGAATGTTCGGCGACCGAATGCGTCGCGCTGCTGGAATCGCTGGATCTGCTCCAGGAGATCGGTTTCGAACTTCAGGAATTCGGGGGTACGACAATTCTACTCATGTCACATCCGACTTTGATCCCACGTGGCAACCTGATTCGTATCGTCAAGGATTTTGCCGAACAGTTGATTCAGAGCGATTGCAAAATGAACCGCCGCGATCTTCTCGACCACATGCTGCACACGATGTCTTGTCGAGCTGCCATCAAGTCAGGCCAGAGACTGACTTTGGAAGAGATGCAGGAACTGCTTCGGCAGAGACATCTGGTTGATGATTCACACCATTGTCCTCACGGTCGACCAACAGCGCTGACGCTGAGCCGCGGCACACTTGATCAACAGTTCGGACGGCTTGGATAGAGTCGGTCAACGTCTTCTTCCAGCTGGCTATTTGGCTCCGGATCTCGTCGGCGGACCGATTGCAGAC
>JAYVNW010001283.1:0-1802 GCA_043758225.1 Candidatus Kuenenia sp.
TCATGACCTGTCTCAGGTGTGGGTTCAGGGATTTGTTTCTGAACGAGATCTCGCGCGAGTCAAAGTTGGGCAAGCGGTCCGTGTTAGATTTGTCGCGGATGCCGCAGAAGTTGTGACAGGGACTCTCGTCCGAAGTGGGCGTTCAGTCGGGCAGGATGACCGAACATTGTCGGTCTGGATCGAACTCAGGCAGATGCCTCGCGTGCCGGTTCAGCACAACATGTTGGCTCGGCTGACGATTGAGACGGGAACTATTCCGCCGCACCTGGCAGTGCCGCGTGAAGCCGTTGTTCGTGAGGGCACTCGATCCTACGTGTTCGTTCACAAAGTCGATGATACTTTTGAACGGCGATTTGTTGTGCTTGGTCGAAACGACGATGTGGCAGTTGAGATACTGGAAGGCCTCGTGCCAAATGATTCGGTGGCTGTCAGCGGGGCCATGGCCTTGCAGACGGGTTACGCCGCTCTGCGTTAATTGTTGTGGAATAAAAACACATGCTGAACGCTATTATTGCTTTCTCTCTGAAGAATCGCGGCTTCGTGCTGATCGCTGCGATCGCAGTGCTGGTCTACGGCGGCTACACGCTGAGCGAAATGCCGGTCGATGTGTTCCCGGACCTGAATCGACCGACCGTGACCGTCATGACCGAGGCCCCCGGTCTTGCACCGGAAGAAGTCGAAGTGCTGGTGACTCGACCGATTGAATATCTATTGAACGGGGCGACGGGAGTCCAACGAGTCCGCTCGGCATCCGGCATCGGTCTGTCGATTGTGTGGGTTGAATTTGACTGGGGCACCGACATTTATCGAGACCGTCAGATTGTCGCCGAGAAAATGCAGATTGCCCGCGAGCGACTTCCCGGCGACGTAAATCCCGTGATGGCCCCGATATCGTCCATCATGGGCGAAATCATGCTCCTTGGATTGCGATCCACGAAGCCACCTGCCGACGAAGCCGCTACCGCTGAACTCAATATGGAACTGCGAACGCTCGGCGAGTTCACCGTCCGCAACCGGCTGCTCGCGGTGGAAGGCGTGTCGCAGGTGACGGTCATGGGTGGAACGTTGAAACAGTATCAGATCATTACTTCGCCTGCACGACTGGCAGCTCAGAATATCACGCTGGAACAACTGACAACTGCCGCCGAGAAAGCAAACGTGCTTGCCGGCGGCGGGATCATGGTACGATCACCAAAGGAATCCCTCATCCGGATCAGCGGACAAAGCCTGACACTCGAAGAGATTGAAAACACTCCGGTCGTGTGGCGCAATCAGCGAGCCGTGCTGTTGAAAGAAGTGGCCGATGTGCGGTTCGGAGGACCGGTAAAACGTGGCGACGGCAGTGTGCTGGTACGTGAAGGCGACAAGATTGACGGCGGATCGGCCGTCATTCTGGCTGTCCAGAAGCAACCCAACGCGGACACGCTGAAACTGAATCGCCAGATCGGGAGCGTGCTTCAGGAGCTGCAACGCGATTTACCGGAAGGCATCGTCATTGAAGATCGCATCTTCAAACAGGCAGACTTCATTGAAGCAGCAGTTGAGAATGTGGTCGAAGCCATTCGTGATGGAGCCATCTGGGTGGTTGTGGTCCTGTTCATCTTCATGTGGAATTTTCGCACCAGTATCAGTTCGCTGACTGCCATGCCGATCTCAATCCTGCTGACTGTCCTGATTTTTCGCTGGTTTGGAATTTCGATCAACACGATGACGCTCGGTGGTATCGCAGTTGCCATCGGTGATCTTGTGGATGATTCCATTGTGGACATCGAAAACATCTACCGTCGATTAAAAGAGAATCG
>JAYVNW010001284.1:0-7181 GCA_043758225.1 Candidatus Kuenenia sp.
CGAATCCATGCTGGGATTGACCGAAACGCCGATTTCCAGCAAGATCCGCAACTTCAATCTCATCGTCGGCGGAAACTGCCGAAAAACTCATCGTCTCTCACATCTCAAAAGAGCCCGCAAATCGCATTTTTACTGCGGTTTTCGCTCATATTGGCCTACGTGCGTTCATGACCACTGTTGCAAAACCGGACCGCTTCGAACTCGCTCGACTGGAGAAGCTGGAGAAAATTCAGTCCTTGGGAAAAGACCCTTGGGGTCAACGTTTCGACAATCACGAAGGAATAGCCGCCGTTCGAGAACGCTGCCCAGCCGAATCCGGGATTGATGGGGAAACCGTAAGAATCGCCGGGCGTATTCGAGGTCGCCGCAAAGCGGGCAAGTTGCGATTTGTCGATCTTCAGGACCAGACTGGTCGCATGCAGCTGCTGTTTTCGCGCGGCGAGTTGACGGAGGCTCAATGGGAACTGATGAGCGCGCTGGATGACGGCGACATTATTGGCATCGACGGCATTCTGCGACTGACGAACACGGGTGAAAAGTCCGTGTTTGTGCGAGAGCTAACGGTGCTGTGTAAATCGCTGACTCAGCCGCCGGAGAAATTTCACGGCCTGAAGGACGAAGAAACACTCGTCCGCCAGCGCTATCTGGATCTGATTTATACCGAAGGCGTGCTGGATCGCATGCTGCAGCGGTCGAAGATCATCGATTCCATTCGCCAGACGTTGGGTGGTCAGAAATTCTACGAAGTCGAAACCCCAGTGCTGCACGCCGTCGCTGGCGGAGCTGCCGCTCGTCCGTTTGTGACGCATCACAACGCGCTTGATATGGAGCTGTATCTTCGCATCGCATTGGAGCTGCATCTCAAGCGATTGATGGTTGGCGGCATTGAACGCGTTTACGAAATCGGCCGCGTGTTCCGCAACGAAGGTGTCGATGCGACTCACAATCCTGAATTCACGATGATAGAAATCTATCAGGCGTACGGCAACTACGAATCGATGATGGATCTGACTGAGCAGATTGTCACCAATGCCGCAAAAGTCATAGGTGATACGCTTCAATTGCCGTGGGGCGAAGATGGTGACACGATTGATTTGACAGCTCCGTGGCCTCGCAGGAAATACGCGGACCTGTTTCGCGAACACGCAGGATGTGATATGCTCGATGCCGCAGCAGTGGATGCCGTCGCGAAGAAGTTCGGCATTGAAACAAACGGTGTACATCCGGACGTGATCGTCAACGAAGTCTTCGAAAAAACCGTGGAAGATCATCTGCAGGGGCCGGTTTTCGTGATCGACTATCCGGCATCTATCTGCCCATTGACGAAACGCAGCCAGACGAATCCGGAAATCGCCGAACGTTTCGAACTGTACATTCGCGGCATGGAACTGGCGAATGCTTATACAGAGCTGAATGACCCACGACTGCAGGAAGAATTGTTTCGGACTCAACTGGCAGGCATGGCAGCTGAAGATTCGATGGCGAAAATGGATCATGACTTTGTCAAAGCGTTGAAAGTTGGCATGCCGCCAGCCGGTGGCCTTGGAATTGGAATTGATCGACTGGTGATGTTGCTGACCAACAGCCGTGCGATCAAGGATGTGATCTTCTTCCCGCTCACGCGGCATGAAGATGCAGAGATTCAACCACCAGACGCAAAGAAGCCTGAAACTGCTGTTACCGAGATTTGAAATTTCAGATTTCAGATTTGAAATCTTTCAGCCCGCAATGGAGTGCGTTCGATGTACAAACTGCTGCTTTGTGTTCGATATCTGCGAACCCGCTACATTGCGCTCGCCAGCATCATCAGCGTGATGCTGGGCGTCGCCACGATGATTGTCGTCAACAGCGTGATGGCTGGTTTCACGACGGAGATGCGTGATCGCCTGCACAATTTTTTGTCCGACATCGTCATCGAATCTCGTTCGATGGAAGGTATCGAAGACACTGATCGGCAGTTGGCCGCCGTCGAAGCTGCGGCAGGCGAATACATTGCGGCTATGACGCCTACGATTGATATCGAAGGCATGATCATGTTTCGCGATCCGTATAACGACAACACCATCACAACTCGCGTGATGATTCAGGGCATCGATCCGGAAACCCGAGGTCTCGTTGGCCCACTGCAATCGTACATGGCCAGCTACAGCCCGGAAATAGAAGAAGGCGTTGTGGTTAAAGAAGCAGAACGCAGTCGAGACACACCGCTAAGCTGGGAACTGACGAAGTCTGCTGCAGCTTACCGCGAACAGATGAAGCGTCAGGAAGCGATGCAGATGGCCGGTGCGTTTCAAGACGATCGACCACCGGTAAAGGAAACAGCGACTGAAGGTCACAAGGACGAAGCACCGCCTGATTTTGACGGACATACATCGGGGAGTGACAGTGCGACCAACGAGCCTCCGCCGTTGCAGCAGAATGTTTTTTTGGACGACCCTGCATTTAATCAGCCTGAATCAAAAATTGAAACCGCACCTTTTCCAGCACGAGTGTACCTGGGTGAAGGCATCGTCAGTTTTCAGGCCCAGGACCCTGAAACTCGCAAACTACACAAAGTCATGCTTGTGCGTCCAGGCGACGATATCATTTTGAGCACCGTGACAGTCGGCCGACCACCGGAAATTGTCAAGATGAATGCCACCGTAGTGGATTCGTTCCGCAGCGGCATGAACGAATACGACACCAGCGTTGTGCTGATGAACATTAAGGAGCTGCAGAAAAATCGCGGCATGCATCTGGACAATGCCATCACATCGATTCACATCCGCCTGAAGAATTACGACGACGCCCCGAAAGCCATCGCCGCTCTTCAGGGTGCTTTTCCTCCTGGCACTGTGACCATCAAGACATGGGAAGAAAAACAGGGCCTGCTGCTGTCGGCCGTCGAAATGGAAACATCTATTCTCAATGTGTTGCTGTTTCTAATCATCACCGTGGCAGGATTCGGTATTCTCGCGATTTTCTACATGATCGTTGTGGAGAAAACTCGCGATATCGGAATCCTGAAATCACTGGGAGCAAGTTCCAGCGGAGTCATGTCGATCTTCCTGTATTACGGCCTCGCACTTGGTATCGTTGGCAGCACGGCCGGCGTGGTGATGGGACTGCTGTTCGTGAAGTACATCAACCCGATCGAAGATGGATTGAGCTGGTTGACCGGTCGAAAAGTCTTCGATGAAAAGATTTACGAGTTCTTCGAAATTCCGACTTATGTCAATCCTTACATGGTGTTTTGGGTCGCGACGGGAGCGATCGCGATCGCCGTTCTTGCCAGTATTCTTCCGGCGCGACGGGCAGCTCGCCTGCATCCTGTACGTGCATTGAGGTTTGAATAAACCTGACTCGATGACAACTCAGGCGAGCGGCTGGGCGTCAGCCCTCCGAGTAGGATTTGTCGTACTAACTCAGTTATGAAAAATACCGCCATGGCCGAGACCGTGAAAATGAACAAGCCACTGATTTCCGCCGAGGCGATTTCGAAGTCCTATTTTAAGGGGCAACATCAGATTCCCGTCCTGCAGGGCGCGGGCTTGAAGGCGAATCGCGGTGACTTTATTTCCGTGATCGGACAAAGCGGTTCCGGGAAAAGTACTCTGCTGCATGTGATCGGACTACTGGATTCGCCAGACATCGGCGAAGTCTTGCTCGACGGCAATCGCATCGACAATCTGAATCAGCAGGCGCGCGATCAGTTGCGGAATCATGTCTTCGGATTCATTTTCCAGTTTTATCATCTTCTTCCGGAATTATCGCTGCTCGAAAACGTCATGACGCCGCTGATGATTCGGCACTCCATCTTCAGTTATTGGGCGAAGCGAAAAGAAATCCGCGACGCTGCGATGGATATCATCAATCAGGTTGGCCTTGGGCATCGGATCAAGCATCGCCCGTCAGAACTCTCCGGCGGCGAAATGCAGCGTGGAGCCATCGCCCGCGCGTTGGTAGGCAGGCCCGAGATTCTGCTCGCCGATGAACCAACGGGCAATCTGGACGCTGTCACTGGCGGAGGCATCATGGAGCTTTTGAATTCGCTCAATGAACATCAGAAGCTGACAATTGTGATGGTCACTCACGATGAAGCCATCGCGGCTCAGGCCCACCGCACTGTCCGTCTCGCTGGAGGCCGCATTCAGCTTCTTGCCCGGGAAGATGCAGCGTAGCTGCGGATGAAATGTCAAGGTGTAGAGTGTTACGCCAAAGACGACATGGCGGGCGGGAATGTGTTACAAAAGTGCAACAAGGAAACCTCTGACAACAGCCATCGCAAAAAATAACGGATCGAAGAGAGAAAAGCGGCATCCCTGCCAGGAGGCCATCCCTGGTGATTCAAAGGCCAGCCGCGAGTCTTGTTGAGTGAGCAAGCGACCTGAAGGAGTGGGTTGCGTGAGCGAGTTTGCTTTTCTCCACTTCGATCCGTTCTGCGTCCAGTGTTGAAAAATGGGTTTATTGTGCGGCTGAAAGAGCTATGAAGTCAGCTGCTTGAACAGCTCGCCAAAGTCCGGCATCTCCTCGCGAAGCACGCTGTTCCATGCTTCGGGATTCCAGATTTCGACACAGATGACGGCACCAACAACCACGACTTCTTTGCCAGCATCGACGCCCAGAAATGTTCTGAAGCCATCGGGAATCAGGAGTCGCGAACGATTGGCAAGTCGCACGATTTGATGGCGAGTCGACAGCAATCGGCCAAGCCGTTGCACTTCGCCCCAACGCTGCTCCATTCGGCCAGAATCAATTTTCTGACGGAGCAATGCGAGACCGCTGTCGAGACGTTGTTGCCATTCCGCCTGTTTCCACAGACTCAGACAACCAGCCCGCTCTTTCGCAATGATCAGATCACCGTTCTCATCAGACACGGCGGATGCCAGTTCCGAAGGCAACATCAAGCGATTGCGATCATCGATCGTTCGCTGAAATTCCCCTGTGAGAAACATGACAAGCCTTCGTGGCAAAGCTGACGACGAATGAACAAAAGTCGAGCCAGAATTGACCATTCATGGCCAGAACCGACAGCGAGCGACACAGCCTACCGGGCACAAAACCCACTTTCAACTAGTTTTCAAAGATCTCTGTGGGCATTTATCCCACAAATTATGCCGACAGCTTACGATTGCTAGTCTGGGTTGGCAAGGCAGCACATAATCGTTTTTTCCGGATTTGACGAAAACCCTGTGCCTGGGATTCAGAGCGACTGAACTCGGCAAACTTCCTACCCATCAGTATTCGCACTGCCTGGCTTCGCGGGTATGCTGATTTCCTATGTCTGACGATGTCCGTAAACTTATTCCTTCAATGACTGTGCTTCTCGCTCGCCCGGAAGTTACGTTGCTAACTGAATGGTTTGGACCAGACATCGTGCGAATGAAACTGCTGCACGCGATCGAACGACTTCGCAAACATCTCGCAGATGGTGTACTGATCGCAACAAAGCAGGACGCTGAGAAGCTCGTGACCGAATGGCTGGTCAACGATATGGATCGCACTTTGTTGGATGCACCGCGCAAAGTGATCAATGCCACAGGCGTACTTCTGCATACCGGTCTTGGCCGCGCGCCGCTGGCTGAGGCCGCTCGAAATGCAATCATGAATGCTGCCGGGGCGTGCCTGCTGGAAATCGATGCGGAATCCGGCGAACGAACTTATCGCGGCTTTCAGGTGGAGGAGTTACTGAAGGCTCTCACTGGCTGCCAGGACAGCTTGATCGTAAACAACAACGCTGGTGCCACGCTACTGCTGTTGCAGGCGTTGTGTCAGGGGCGCGAAGTTCTGATTTCGCGAAGTCAACTGGTTGAGATTGGTGGTTCGTTTCGACTGCCGGAGATTTTCAAAACGGCTGGCGTTGAACTGCGTGAAGTTGGCACGACCAATCGCACTCATCTGCGCGACTACGCGACCGCAATCACAGATCGCACGGCTGCCATCCTGCGCGTCCACGCGTCAAACTTCCGTATTATCGGCTTCACGGCTGAACCGTCCAGCAACGAACTTATACAACTCGCCCGCGCTCGAGGTCTGTGGATGTTTGATGACATCGGCAGCGGGCAACTTTTCCCGAATCCGCTTCTCAAGTCATTCAAAGAACCGGATTTCCGAGCCAGCATCGAAGATGGTGCCGATCTCGTATTGGGAAGTGGCGACAAACTTCTTGGTGGTCCGCAGGCCGGAATTATCATTGGTCGTGCTTCGCTGATGGAAGTTCTGCGTCAGCACCCGATGGCTCGCTGCCTCCGAATCGACAAACTCAGTCTTGCTGCACTGCACGCGACACTGCTGATTCATGCTCGAGGAACAACAGCGAATGAGTTGCCTCTTTATCAAATGCTTCACAGTGATATTGCGATATTAAATCAACGAGCGGAATCCATCGTCGCGCAACTGGGCAGCCTGAAAGATGTGACAGCGCACATCGTCCCGAGCATCGCGGAAGTCGGTGGTGGTTCCTGTGCCGGAAATCAAGTCCCATCCGTGGCGATAGCACTCCGGTCAAGTACGATGTCTGCCCAAGGCCTTTCCCGCAAAATTCGCATGAGCGTACCGGCAATCTGGGGCCGCATCGAAGCAGACGCCGTCTTGCTGGACCTGCGCTCGGTGCTTCCGCAAGACGATTCTTTGCTGATCGAAACAGCAAAAATAGTCTTGAATGAGCAGTTTGGCAAGCGAGATCTGGTGTAGGCTCTGTCTGCCGGCAAAAGACTGTCTTCAGTAGGTCCTTTCTGCCGGAAAGGATTTTGCAGCTTGCTGCAACCTGCGACCAGCCCAACGTCGATCACAGGACAACGCGACGCCGTTGAGCGGACGTCCACACTTGGGTTCGCCTTACGGCGAGGAGGACCTAACTTACGGAGAATCAGATTGCAAGTTGTGAGAATAGCCCGGTCATAACGGTGCGTGGAAACACATCTTTGCCCTTCATCGCCGCCAACTGACAGGAGTCGTTTGGACTGCAGCGTTTTCATGAGTATCATGCTGGCTCTGAGCGGTTCGTCTGAACCGCGACGCATTTCTCCGCTCGAGCGACATCTCGTCGGCACAGTCAGCGGTACCTTTTTTCGGGCATTGAATTCGTCGCTATGGACGAACTGCAACACGAATGCGGCGTCGCTGCCGTATATCATCTGGAAACCGGGATCGTCAGTTCTCTCATTCCGCAGCGCGACAAGAAACGTCGTACCACGGATGAC
>JAYVNW010001285.1:0-1566 GCA_043758225.1 Candidatus Kuenenia sp.
CTTTTTACGGATTCAATCGAGCTCGACATGCGGTACTTGAAGCAGCAATCCTTGCAACTCGACTTCATTTGCTGTCGCAACAGCACGTATTGGATATGATGAGCTTTCTGGAACCGGCGGTTGAGAAAACCGGCGGGCCTGAAGAAAAATCTGCGTTCGCCATGTTAAAAGAATTCATCGACAGCAAAGTTTCAGGTCACGCGGTGTAAATTCAGGCACTTGTTCCGAGGCTCCAGCCTCGGAACACACTGATCTGGAGGCTCCTGCACCATGGCACTCGATTAAAAATGCAGCAGGCACTTTCCAAGTGCCGTAGCCCTTGAAAACACGCGAATCGGCGGACGGCACTCGGAGTGTGCCTGCTACAATAATCACAAATCAGCCACGCGCTAGCGTCCGGTTGACCGGCAGGGTAGTTTCCAGGCATTATGAACCAAGTACCAAGCACTGTAACTTAATAAACAATGACCCAAATCGATATCACAACAGGCTCACGTCTCCACTTTGGACTCATCTGCAACACGCCACATTCTCCGTGGCGGTTTGGTGGTATTGGTGTGATGTTGCGACAACCGGCTTGGCGATTGCGAGTCACACCAATTGCAGCCCACACAGACACAATTAGCGCTGACGTGGAAGTTGCCGATCGGATTCACGATTTTCTGGCCCGTATTCGCTCACATCAGGACGTGTCGTCACTGCATGTCGAAGTTCATCAGAATCTTGCGTTGCACACGGGACTTGGGAGTGGAACACAGCTGGGACTTGCGTTGTCGGCTGCGATTGAAGTCATGACACATCGCCGTCTACAGGAAGATCCATTTCAGTTGGCTCAACTTGCGGATCGTGCTGAGAGATCGGCGATCGGGACGATTGGTTTCGCTCGCGGTGGATTCTTAGTAGATCATGGTGAGTCGCGAGGGGCTTCATTGAATCGGCGGGTGGATCGAATGGCGGTTCCCGAAGGATGGTGTTTTATTCTGGTTCATCCCGTGGATTCTCAGGGCATGTCCGGAGAAAAAGAACGAGCGTTTTTTGGTCAGCGGGTTCACATGCCGCAGACGTTGATTGAACATCTGGGACAACAAATACTCACTCAGATCGCCCCGGCAGTTCGAGAGAACAGGTTCGAGCAATTCGCGGCTTCGCTGGAGAATTACGGGCAAACTGTGGGTGCATTTTACGCGGGAGAGCAGGGCGGTGTATTCGCTCATCCCGCCATGACGCAACTTGTTTCGCATTTGCAGGCAAATGGAATTTCCGGCATGGCACAGTCTTCGTGGGGACCGTTGATCAGTATTCCAGCGTCGTCGCAGCAGCACGCGGAAGAAATCAGGGAACTGATTCCACAATCGATTGATGACCGTCCCCTGAGCGTGTCCGTTTCTGAGCCATTGAATACTGGTGCGACAGTGCGGTCAATTGTCGATGACGCTGCTAATCGCAACTTCGTTTAGAATGCACAACGAGCGTTTTTTTAGACCACGGAGTTCCCAGAGAGCACGGAGGAGGCAGAAAAACGGATTACGTGCTTAGTGCATTGCCAGTTCCTTCGTGACCTCCGTG
>JAYVNW010001286.1:0-6721 GCA_043758225.1 Candidatus Kuenenia sp.
CATACGAAACTCACCTACAAATTCAACGGCCGCGATTTCCGCCTGACTGACGTTGGAGGCGATATTCTGAGAGACATCCTTGTGAGTGGATAAACGAACAACAACGCGGCATCAATTCATTCCCTGCAGCGATAACGATATCGATCAGCAGGGCAGGAGTTACAGGCCTCGCAGATAGGCATCCAGATCCGCCAGATCACTCAGTTGAGTGTCCTTCAGCAGTCCTGCGGGCATCAGCGAATTGCGTTGCTGCACTTTGTTTTCCATGTCGGCCGCTTCGATGCGGTATGTCTTGTGTTCGGCATCACGCAGCAGGACTCCATCTACGGATTCATAGACGATCAGGCCCGTATAGACCTTGCCGGTTTTAGTCTCAATCGACGTTGTCTGATAGCGCGGCGAGATATCGCGATTTGGTTCGACGATTGCCGCAAACACGTCGTTGCGAGTGAATCGTTTTGTTACACCTTTGAGGTCAGGTCCCAATGCCTGACGGCCACCGTGGCAACGAGCACATGCGAGGCGTTCGAAAAGACGTCCGCCATTGACAGCATTTCCTGCGTCCCAGTTCACAGCGTCAAGGCTGGAAAGAATCTTCTGGGCCACATCAGATGTTTGCGGCGGTCGGTAATCGGGGTATCGCTGTTCAAGAAATGTCTGCCACAGACTCATTGCTTCCGGCTGCACTCGATAACCTTCTTCGCCGAATGTAAACTGCTCCGATTGCGACGTATTGTTCTGCAGCAGTCGCATGGCCGTCTCGCGAAGCTCAAACTCACGTTTGTCATTGATCAGACGTCTTGCGGTGGCCAGCAATTGAAATTGTTCGGCTGCGTCATTGTTGCGAGGCAATTTGGCGATCGCTTTAAGGCACGCTTCAACCGCATTCAATTGAGCCGATTCCAGCCCGGAAAGCAGAACCTGGCGATCTTCCTTTGTAGCTCGGTCCGCGATCGTAATCAGGACCGCGTCGCGAACGGAAAGGTTGTCCAGCTGTTTGCGAAGCAATTCCATGTGTTCCGGCAGCTTTGATTCCCCAACCGTAAACACGACATCGTTTGACCACTTGTAGTCGGGATCAGCCTCAATCGTCCTGACGATGCCTTCGATCGCTTTGGAGATTAGTCCCTGCGGAACCTGTTTCAAAAACAGCACATGACCCGGTTCGCCAAAACCCGCCTGCTCAGCGAGCAGCGTCGGCATGGCTGGATCGACTTTGCACAATGCCTGATAAAGTTCGCCGATGCGGTCATCCCAGTTCGTGTCTTGTTTCAGGTTGTACTTACGAATCTTTATGTCAATCCCGAGCAACGCTTTTGCCGTTGTAACACTTTCTTCATGAGAACGTTCGATTGCGAACTGGCTAATGGCCGCCAGCCGATGAATATCATCTGACGGAAGTGTCGCATCCGTGATGCTCGCCAGCAGCCGTGAAAAGAGATCTCGATTCAACGGTGCAGTCATGGCGATCAGACGAATCAATTCGTGATCCAGTTTCGGATTACCAGACGGAAACGCAGCCGCTACTTTTGTCATGATTGGATTGAGTTCGCGTTCAATTGAAGACAAGGACAACGCCGGTGCGTAGCCGTCAAACATCACAGAGCGATTCTTCATCGGTCCAACATCACCAAGCGTCATTTGCAGGATGCGAGCCGCATCGTAACGGTCTTCGACCGATGAAACTGGTGCCGTCAATACGTTGGCCGCGACAACTGCCGATGGCGCACTTTGCAGCGACGAACGCAGGCAACGGCCCATGTGGAACCACATCAGCGCGCGAGGATTGGCCGCCAGGGATTTCGCTAATGCGTTGCGGTTTTCGTCGTTCATGCGCGGTATCAACATCGCGGCAGACAGTCGCACGAGGCGATCGTCGGATGCCAGAGCTTTCGCAATCTGCGGCCCTGTCAGAACAAATGCTGAGCTTGTCGTAGCAGATGCCAGTGCTTCCAATGCAAAGCGCTGCACGAAAGGATCATCATCGACAATCAACTTCCGCAGAATTTCAGTATCCGGTGAATCCGAACGGATGCGACCAACGGCCCATGCTGTTCGCGCTCTTACAAGAGCCGATCCCGTCATTGCAAGTTTAGCCGAGGTCGCACTGTCCAGTCCGCCATACATTTCGACAAGGATCTCGATCGCCCGCATCCGTTCGGGAACGCGACGCGATTCCATGAGTGCTGCTTGTCGAAAGGCATCGACGCCAAGTGACTTAGCCAGTGGAACCCATGTTGCACGCGACCAACTGCTGTTCGGTTGCGGCGCGGCAAGGACGTCGTTCAATTTTTGAGTCGCAGCATCGGTTCGGTTCGTTACTGGTGGGGTTGCCGGTTCATCACAGACAATTCGAAAGACACTGCCGCGAGTTCCACGGCCCCCGACACAGACAAACACGCTCCCGTCCGGAGCGACTTCGATGTCGGTCGGGGCGAACCCAAACTGATCGCGCCCTTCGGCAAATGCGAAACCATCTTTCTTCCAGCCAGCGCCTTCCTGGGCCAGCGGGACAGCCAGAATTCGCCCCAGTGTCCAGTCCAGCATCAGTAATGCACCATGGTATTGGGATGGAAATCTGTGATGCTGATAACACGTGACTCCCGTTGGTGAACCGCGACCGAATGTTGCCAGCACAGGAGGCATGTCAGGATAACCGCCTGGCCTCTTGAGCCCCGCCGTGACATAGCCTGCGTTCGACAGTGGCAAGACGTGAAACACTTGAGTCGGCAGATACCACGGCAAAGAAATATCACGTTCATCGTCGCTGTCAAATGTAAAGAAATCACCAGCTCCGTTGAATGTAAAATCATAAGCGTTGCGAAAACCGTCGCTGACAATTTCGCCACCGGAAAGATCGGGTTTAAGTCGCAGCAAAGTTCCGGATACGGGGTTCCTGATCGGTGACGTTGGAGTCGTTGCATAGGAAGCGGTGACACCGGCGAAGTTTCCGGCCATCACGTACCACCAACCGTCCGGACCTTTCTGGATCGAATGGACATGGTGTTCGCCGCCAGCGGAGATTTTCAGGAATACCTGCGGCGGTCCGTCGGCAATGTCGTCCTGATTTTCGTCGCGAAAAATCTGCAATCCCTGATCACCAGAACACAACAAACTGGAACCAAGAAAGTACATCCCCTGTGAACCCGTCGCCGGCTTATCAGCAAATTGTTTAAAGGCATCTGCGTAACCGTCATTGTCGCTGTCGATCAGAATTCGCACGTAGCCTGGTCCGGAGACAACAACACGGCCCTTCGCATCGATGGTCATCGAATGGACGTCGTGAGTCAGATCGTCGTCGGCATAGAGTTCAACGTGAAATCCATCGGGGACTTTAATGCCGCTGACGATGGCGCTCGCTCGTTCATCGGCGCGTAACGTGTTTGACGACAGCTCAACGATGGCTGCCATACCGGCAATCACGGCTACGAGCCGTCGCAGGTAACACTCATTCTTTGAGACCACGAAACCCATGAAACTCATGAAACTCGCCAAGTCATTCCGACGCATCTGCAAATCACTCCTTGAATTCTTTTTCCGCAGCTGTTGCCCGCGAATCAGCGTTGTGATTGACACAACCCCTTTTCGTGTGGCCCGGCTCGCCAGTTCGTGGATTCCGCGTGGTGGCGAACGTGGAAACGAAGAACGCCAAACCACGTGGCCAAGCATTATAGTAGATGCAGCCACTTGATTGCATCCCCACCATAAGACGCTGAACTCAATGGGAGCAGTGGCCAATTTCGGCAACGTTCGGTGCGTCATGATTCTCGATCGGGCGAGCCTGTTGATGGAAATCGATTTCGATAGGCCCGTAACAGAATTCCGCGATTGCGACGTACGCAAATGCATTCCGTCGCTCCAGTTGCGAAATGAAGGTAATTTTGCTGACAATACAAGCAGTCAACGCCCTCAAAGTAGACATTACAACTTAGGATCGGACAACTTCCAGTGCGAATTCTTCTGATCGCCGACATCCACGCCAACTGGCCCGCGCTCTCGGCAATCGATGAAAAATTTGATGTCTGCCTATTTCTTGGTGACGTTGTTGACTACGCCTGCGACCCTGTACCCTGCATCGATTGGGTGCGTCGAAATGCAACGAGTGTTGTGCGCGGCAATCATGATCATTCGGTTGCTCAGCGCGTCACTGTTCGCCCGGGAGGAACATTTCGCAAAATGGTCGCGGCGATGAGGCCACATCATTTTGACGTGCTGAACGACGAGCATCTGACGTGGCTGGCACAAATGCCCGTGACGCGACATCTTGTGATTGGCGATTATCAGTTTCTGATGGTTCACGCCACACCACGTGATCCGATGGATGAATACATTGGTGACAACGTCGAACAGTGGCAACAGCGACTGGAACACGTAGACGTTGATTTTGTCTGCGTTGGGCACACCCATGTTCCGATGCAACTGCAACTCGGAAGGACACAGGTGATAAACCCAGGCAGCGTTGGCCAGCCACGAGACGGTGATTCAAGAGCATCCTATGCGATCATTGAAAATGGACATGTTGAATTTCGTCGTGTGGCCTATGATATCGATCGCACAATTCAACATATGCGAGACTCGGGCATCGACGAAGATGTGATCGCCAAAGCCGAAATCGTTCTCCGCAGCGGTGGTAATCCGACGACATTCGGCAATGCTGAGTTATGACCGTATGATCCTGATCTACACGTTTGCGAATCGACGAATTAAAGCGTATTATGTCTCCGCTGCGACAGTTCTGCATTTATTATCATGTGAACTAGCGTCGCTTTCCGTCCTGACCCCGCACAGCCGCCGAATCTGGTTTCACCAACCGAATCGGTGCGTTTTGAGGGCCAAATCTTTCATCTCACCCGGAGAAATTTGATGGCTACTGGTTCATCTGATGCCTCACGTCGAGGCTTTTTGAAAACATCTGCAGTTGCTGCTGCAGGAGCTTCAATCCTGACTGGCCTGAATCCCATTCGCGCCGCTCACGTGGCTGGCAACGACACCATTCGCATCGGCCTTGTGGGTTGCGGCGGTCGTGGTAGCGGTGCCGCTGAACAGGCTTTGAATACAGAAGGTCCGACGAAACTCGTCGCCATGGCTGATGCGTTTGGCGACAATCTGGGCAGAGCGCTGCAGACCATTTCCAAAGCACATGGTGAAAAGGTCGATGTGCCAAAAGAAAGGCAATTCGTAGGTTTTGATGCCTACCAAAAAGTTCTGGAACAGGATATCGATCTTGTAATTCTGGCGACACCTCCGGGGTTTCGTCCGCTGCATTTCGAAGCAGCAGTCAACGCTGGCAAACACATTTTCATGGAAAAACCTGTTGCGGTAGATTCCATCGGTGTCCAGAAAGTTCTTGACGCGAATCAGATTGCAAAAGCAAAAAACCTTGCCGTTGCTGTTGGTCTGCAGCGTCATCATGAACCGATCTACGTCGAAACGATTAAGCGTCTCCAGGATGGTGAGATCGGTCGCATCGTGGCAACTCGATGCTATTGGAACGGCGAAGGCGTTTGGGTTCGTCCTCGCAAAGACGGTCAGAGTGAAATGGATTACCAGATGAGAAACTGGTACTACTTCAACTGGCTGTGCGGTGACCATATCACTGAACAGCATATTCACAACCTCGACGTCATCAACTGGCTGATGGGTGGGCCTCCGGTTTCGGCACAAGGCCAGGGCGGTCGTCAGGTTCGCACAGGCAAAGAGTATGGCGAAATCTATGACCATCACTTTGTAGAATTCAACTACGAAAAAGACGGTGACAAGTCCGTACTGCTCAGCCAATGTCGCCACATGGGCAATTGCTGGAATGAAGTCAACGAATTTGCTCACGGTTCCGAAGGTTCCTGTGACCTCGGAAACGGCCGCATTTTTGATGCGAAGGGCAAGCTGAAGTGGGAGTATCCTCGAGCGGGCACTGACGGCAAGCGCAAGAACCTGCACGACGGACATCAACAGGAACATCATGACCTGTTCGCGGCGATTCGTCGAGGTGAGCTACCAAACGAAGCGGAGTACGGTGCTCACAGTTCGATGACTTCGATTCTTGGCCGTATGGCGACATACTCGGGACAGGTGATCAAGATGGCCGATGCTCTCGCATCCAACATCCGCGTGTCACCGGTGGAAACATTCCACAGTTTCGACGACAAGCCGCCGGTACTTCCAAATGATGACCTGACTTACGCGATTCCAACACCTGGCGTAACGAAGGTTCTGTAGAGTTTCAAAGATCGGCGAGCGGGATGCGTCAGCTTCCCGGTACGTCGCGATTTTGTGGGGCGAATAAAGCGTCTTCAAGATCGCAAATGTACCGGTGGGCTGACGCTCGATCCCGCGCCGTTTCCGTTTGTGAATCGAGAATGTTTGCCCGCAGACGATATGCATGGCACGACCACCATTCCTGAAAAACGTGCCGCGGCACGTTATCAACACTGTTCGCCACGCGATCATCAGCCACCATAAACGCAGCGGCAAAGTTTTATTCAGCGACACCACGCTGCGAGACGGCGAACAGATGCCCGGCGCAACACTGGAGCCGCACGAAAAAGTGCGTATCGCTCTCGCATTGCAGGACGCTGGCGTTCACTCGCTCGACGCCGGATTTCCTGCCAGCTCCGAAGCCGACATTGCAGCCATCCGGATGATGATCGGCGTCGTCACGAGACCAGTCCTGACCGCATTGTGTCGTACTCTGAGATCAGACATTGATGCCGCCGATCGCGCA
>JAYVNW010001287.1:0-3976 GCA_043758225.1 Candidatus Kuenenia sp.
GAGCGATTCGATGCTCTGCCGCGATGTCTCTGAAAGGTAAGTTTATGCTTCTCCCGATTCGTTCCTTGATGATGGTGATTGGTCTTGTCTGTTTAAGCAGTTCATTAGTGGCCGCCGATTGGCCGCAATGGCGTGGTCCAAATCGCGACGCCCTGTCCGATGAGCACCTGGCATCCACCGACTGGAGAAAAAATCCACCAAAGCATCTTTGGACGACTGCCGGATTCGGTGAAGGATTTGCAAGCGTTGCAGTGGTCAAAGGCATGCTTTACACGCTGGGAAACACCGACGGTGGCCAGGCTGTGATCGCAGCGAAAGCTGATGACGGCAGTATCTTGTGGAAGAAAGTGATTACAGACTCAAATCCAAAGCACGACCACGAAGGTTCTCGCTGTACTCCTTCAGTCGATGGGGACCGTCTCTACGTCATCACGTCGAACGGTTCGATCGCATGTCTGAAATCTGACAATGGCGATGTCGTCTGGCAACGCCGGTTCCAGGACTGGGACGGCAAAATGATGTCCGGCTGGGGGTATTCAGAATCACCTTTGGTTGACGGTGATCGAGTCCTCTGCACACCCGGCGGCCCCGATGCGCTTGTCGTATGCCTGGATAAAATGACGGGGAAGGAAATCTGGACCTGCAAACCATCCTTCGAAGGCAAGGCGGGCAAAGACGGAGCTGGCTATTCGTCAATCGTGGTTTCAAATGCTCTCGGCATCAAGCAGTACGTGCAACTCACTGGCAAAGGACTCATCGGCATCGGCGCGGACGATGGCAAGCAGTTGTGGACATACAATCGAGTCGCCAACGGAATAGCGAATATTCCAACGCCGATCATCGACGGTAATTTTGTGTTCGCATCGACAAGCTATAAGTGTGGCACGTGCCTTGTTGAACTGAAGAAAGACGGCGACAACATCGTTGCTGAAGAGAAATACTTCCTGGAAGCCAAAACATTTAACAACCATCACGGCGGCATGATTCTGCACGATGGCCACATCTACGCTGGACACCAGCAAAACAAAGGATTTCCAACCTGTGTCAATATGGCCACGGGTGACATTGTATGGGGCGGAGAACTGCAAGGCGCCGGCAATGGTTCAGCCGCCATTCTGTACATTGATGATCATCTGATTTTCCGCTATCAGGATGGAACAGTTGCCCTCATTGAAGCGACTCCCACTGAGTACAAACTTAAGGGCAGTTTCACTCCCGACTTCCAGCAGGGAAACAGTTGGTCTCATCCCGTCGTCGTGAACGGTAAATTGTACCTTCGCGAACAGGACAAGTTGATGTGCTATCAGGTTGGCAAATAATTGCCAACTACGTTTGAGTCGTAACCGGCGAGCGGCAGGGCGTCAGCCCTCCGAGTAACGCGAAGTGGATCTGCAGCAGTGTGGCCGGGGTTGGAGCGCATCAAAACCCCGGTGTTCTGCAACGTTGCTCATCGCACGTACCGGGGCTTAATTCGCTGCGATTCGTCCAGTCCCAGTCCCGGCCATGCGTTCTACTGATTCATCGAATTCATTTGAAACGTAGCATTCTCAACTGAGGCCACATTCGTGTAAGGATTTGAATGCACCCGCATTTCCAATGATTGCTGTTCACATTATCCGCCGGCCGCGATCAAATCGTCCTGATCGGGTATCCCGATGTACGGCAGATGCCGGAACTCGTCGTTGTAGTCCAAGCCATAGCCAACCACGAATTCATCTGGGATTTTGAAGCCGTAGTAGTCGGGCGTCAGCTCAACTTTCGTCCGGTCGCTTTTCCAAAGCAGCACGGCGGACTTGACTGAATTCGGCTCGAAGCCTTTCACTGCTTCGTACATTCCGACCATAGTGTGGCCGGTGTCAAAGATGTCATCCAGAATGACGACATCGCGGCCCTTCAGATCGGGCACCAAGCTGCTGTTCACCGCGAGAGCGCCGGGGGATGTTCGAGTGCCACCATAGCTGGATGCCGAAATTAATGCGACTCGCAATGGGACATTCGTGGCGCGAATCAGATCAGCAAGCAGCACCACACTGCCGGTTAGGACGCCCAGAATTGTGAGTGGCCGACCGGAATACTCTGCACTCAGCTGAGTGCCGAGTTCAAGCACACGATCGCGAATTGAACCTTCGCTGATGAGGACTCTCATGCGTTGCACCTGCTGAGCGAATGGCACTGGCCATGGGTAACTGGTTACGAAATCAAAAGGCAAGACTGACGACAACCGTCATGCCATTCACGGAGTACAGATAACGCACTTTAACATTGAATGCCCCTTCTGACGACGCAACCGCAACAATTGCCCATCCTGTGGAACGATCCTCAAACGTCTGTTTTCAGGCTAAGATGAACGCTACAATCCCGGCAGGATTCCCGGACTATCCCGTTGCCTGATGTGCATTCTTCGGTCTCTCGACATGCCTACAACCATTTCAAACGCCGACAATTCTCAATCGACGCCTGTCAACGTCAATATTTCCTGCTACAAGTTTGTAGCACTGAATCAGTTGCCCGAACGAAAGACGGCCATTCGACTTCGAGCAGAGGAATTGAATTTGAAGGGCACGGTGCTGCTCAGCCATGAAGGCATCAACCTTTTCGTCGCCGGACCACAACAATCGATTCGCGACTTTGTCGATTTTCTGCGCGAAGATCCGGCGTTATCGGATCTGGCACCAAAGGAAAGTGTCAACGAATATCAGCCGTTCAATCGAATGCTGGTAAAGGTCAAGAAAGAAATCATTGCGTTTGGTATCGATAACGTCGCGCCGGGTGTTCGCACGTCTCCCAAACTTCCGGCTGTCGAACTTCGCAAATGGCTGGATGAAGGTCGCAAAATTCATCTGCTCGACACTCGCAACGACTATGAATACAAGATCGGTACTTTTGAAAATGCCATCAAGTTGGGCATCGATCATTTTCGTGAGTTCCCCGAAGCGATTTCAAAGTTACCGGAAGAACTGAGAGATGAACCGATCGTGATGTTCTGCACGGGTGGAATCCGTTGCGAAAAAGCCGGACCGTTTATGGAAATGGCAGGCTTTCGCAACGTGTATCAACTGGACGGAGGGATTCTGAAGTACTTCGAAGATGTTGGCGGCGAACATTACAATGGAGAATGCTTCGTCTTCGATCAGCGAGTCGCCGTTGATCCGGCCTTAAAGGAAACACCCACCACACAATGTTATATTTGCCAGGCAGTTGTAACGTCCGAGGAACAGCAAACACCACAATACGTCGCAGGAAAATCGTGTCCATCGTGCTTCCGTGACGAAGCACAACGCATGGCTGACGTCATCGCGTTGCGTCACCAGCAAATTCATAACGTCACGACGCCGCTACCGGGCAGTACGCCTTGGCTGAATCGTCGTCCGCTCAATGTGCCGCAGCGATGTGCGGGCATGACGTTGCTGGATTTTGTAAGCGTCCTGCATCCACAGATCGAACGATCCGAGTGGTTGCATCGCATTGAATCAAGCGTCATTGTGCCAGCAGAATCAGCTCGCATTCGACGTCGCCCAAAGCACGTCGAAGAGTCAATTCCATTGTCACCAGACCGCATTGTGCGCGAAGGGGAACGCTTCGATCAGCTACAACCGCACTCCGTTGAACCAGACGTCAACGCCAACATCCGCGTCCTGCACGAAGACGATGAATTCGTGATCCTGTCGAAACCGGCCCCGTTACCAATTCATGAATGCGGGCGGTTTCATCGCAATTCCATGCGATACATTCTGAACCTCGTCTATTTCCCTCAGCGGCCGCACATTGTGCATCGGCTTGATGCCAACACATCAGGCATCATGGTCCTTTGCAAACGCAAACGTGTTGCTTCCATCGTCCAGAAACAATTCGAAAATCGTACGGTTAAAAAAACGTATCTGGCAAAAGTTCACGGACATCCTGGCCACGATCAATTCTCATGCGACGCGGCGTTGAGTCGCGAACCTGACGCTGGTGGTATTCGAGTGCTCGATCC
>JAYVNW010001288.1:0-1824 GCA_043758225.1 Candidatus Kuenenia sp.
ACAATCAAGCGTGTGAATGGCTTGAGGATTCCTCGCAGAATCGGCAAATCGAGAATGATCCGAAACAAGCTTCCCAACGAACCGATTTCCTTGCGTGACAGACGAACGACTCAATTCAATATACAGCAACGCACACAAAAACAGATCGAGATTGCAGTCGAGGTTCGACATCACGGTTCTACACTGTATCTTGTGCGAGTCGATGGGGCCACAGAGATCGAAATTGAAATCGTACGACTGAGATTCGGTCGCCAAAGGACATTTTTATGTTGGGTGTAAGTAATGAAACAGAATTTGACCTGAGATTCAGATTGCTGGATGTGCCAGTGCGTGTGCATCCCTATTTTTGGTTATCCTCCGCTATGGTGACATGGCAGGGCGAACATGTCGCACTGACGATCGTTGGTATTCTCTGCGTCTTTGTATCTGTGCTGGTCCATGAACTTGGTCATGCATTAGTGGCCAGACGCTACGGATTTCCCTCCGAGATCACGCTTGTCTTCCTATTTGGCCTTGCGACGACGTCGCGCATGTCACCGGAAAGGAACATCAAGATTGCTGCCGCCGGACCATTGGCGGGATTGGCTCTGGCAGCGATCGTGTATGTACTATTACTGATGACGACAAACGACCCGCTTATTTTCATGCGAGACTACTACGATCCGAAGGTTTTTGCAGTGCATATGATGCTGTTCTTTGGCATCTTTGGCAACGTGTTGAATTTCGTGCCTTGTCTGCCTTTGGACGGAGGCCGCATCGCTGAAAACCTGTTCGAAATCTTCGGTGCTCGACTCCGTAACCGAGGTGAAATAATATTGCAGATTTCGATCGTCTCGTCGGCCATCGCAGCTCTCCGCGGTGCCTGGTGTTTAAACAGCGGCGATCGTCTGCCGTACATTCCTGATGCTGTTTTCGATTGGCTGCCCGACCCCCACAGAATTATCCTCGCGAATCAGCAGCCAGATCCCAAAGGCATGATGATTCTGTTCGGGATCCTCTGCGCCATGGCGATCAATAATCTGAACAAGATGAAGCAGTGGCGCTAAGGATGAAAAACGTCATGATAGTTGGCGACCGCCAACGCGAGTTGTTTCAGGCTTCACTTATCCTGCGTGCGCCGAGCGGCGATCCGAGAGTCGCGTACGGCATTGGCAGAACAGAACACAAGTGCTCCGAACACCATAACGTAACCTCCTGAGACGATCCATTTGTTCTTTGTCATCGTCAGCATCTCGATTCTATTCATTCAGTCGATGAATCGTATTGTGAATCGTGCCCGTGATGTCGTGCCCGTCAGCGGCCTTTAGATTGTACTGAATCTCCATGCCCCATGTTGGCTGCAGGTCGTCTGATGCGATCGTCAGCGTTTTTCCATCAGCCGAGAGAGATGTACTGCGAAGCGACAAACTCTTCTCGTCATAATGCTCCGACCCGTAGTTATTTGTGCGTTTCAATGACCATGTTTTGATGTTGATGTTCGTTGGCACAATTGACTTTGGGTCGAGTGGTTCGGTGAATACCAACTTGAGACCGGCTTTCGTTGCATGCAGCTCCAGCGGCAAATGCATCGGCTGACCGGTGGCTCGTAGTCGATAGAGCCCGCCCGGAGTCGTCGCACTGCCTGCCCAGGCGAACATGCCGCAGAGATACAACTGACCGTCCGCTGGATGAAATCGGCCTCGCATCACGCCGGTAGGGAATGCGGGAATCGGCAATTCAATCATGCCGCCCTGCAATTGGTTTCCTTTCCCTTCGATGCTTACAGGTTCGTGCGGAACCAGGAACACCTTGCCGTAGCCGTACGATAGATTCAGCAGCGAACCA
>JAYVNW010001289.1:0-8707 GCA_043758225.1 Candidatus Kuenenia sp.
GCCAACGACAAAGCTCAATCCGTCTCATATAAAATTGCCGCCGGTGACTGGCAAGACATCTCCGTTACGCTGCCCGCTGAAGGCGCATTGGGAATTGTCCGGCTTTACTTGCCAGCCCTGATGGAGTCCGTGCAAATCGACTCCATCGAATTGCAGAGCGACAACGACAAACGTCTGACGGATTTTTAAAAATTCGCTCGGCGATCCTCATTGACGCTGGCGAACGCAATGGTGTTGTTACGGCACCAAGTTGCCGTTCACGATAATCCGGCCAGAATTTGAACCGATTGGCATCGAGAAGGCTTGTTCAACAACACCGTTGCCCGGCAGCAGATTCTGCGTGATAACAACCAGGTTGTTGGTGGTGCCAAATAGCTGCACGACACCAGTTATCGGACCAAAGACGATGCCTCGTTCATTGACCGTACCAAAGTCTGCGAGTCCAATTCTGTTTCCATCAATCCGGAAGCTGGAACTTGCCGCACTTTGAGCGATCCGAATTCCGGTTCCGCCGTCACCCGTGATTACAATATCGTTGTTGATCAAAGCAAGACCAGTATTTGCTGCCAGTTGATATCGAAAACCGGTCGGTCGACCACCTGCAGTTCCAAGTCCTCCCAATACACCTCCGTCACCGACGTTCAGACGGTTGTTTGCAGTACGGAATTCAAACGTGTCCATCAAAGCCGGACCGTCCAGCCGAACATCCACAGCACCAGTGTTGACTGTTACGTTGTTGAGATTGATCACATTGTTCTGAATTGACAGTTCCACCTCGTCGGTCGTGGAACGAGTTCTGTAGGAAATGGCCTGGGCCTGCTCAGCGGCAACCATGTCGAACTGATTATTCTCAATGTGCGCTCGGACAGGTCCATTCCAGTCGAACATGAACGCATTGTCGAAACTTCCCTGAGCAGCGCCCTGGGCCGCAAGATCGGCTGTGGTATCTGCCGTGTCGTTGATCGTAAATGTGTTGCGGTAGAGATCCGACTGAATGGCTGCTCCGTTGGCAGTGCCGTTGGACTGAGTGATATTGATCACATCCGTGGTATTCGATACGAAATTGGTGTCCTGAATCAGGACAACAAACGGATCAATCGCCTGAGCGAACTGTGTGATCGTGGCGGGATCCAGACGCACTGTGTAATCCAACAGCATCGTTTCTCGGCCTGTCAACGGGGCATCGCCATTGTTGTCGAAGATCGAGTTCTGGATATCCAGGCCCATCAGATCCTGTGCGTCTAGGCCACGAATATCGTTATCAACGATGGTGGTCCCCACAAGTGTCAGGCTCTGCTTCAGATTGCTACCAATTCCAGGCGTTGTTTCGGTGTTACGAACGCGAATACCAATTTCGTTATTCTCAATTTGCATCGCTCGCAGGCGAACCCGACCCGCGTTGCTCAGGAATACCCCGGCAGAATCATTGTCATCCACGCCATTTCCATTTGCACTAATGATAGTCCCGCCATCACCGGCCACCGGATTAATTGTCGATGGATCGACGTTGAATGTATTGAACCCAATTGCCGTTTTGTTCGTCTCTACCAGCCGGATACCGTAGTTTGGCGAATTGCTGCTTGAGACAGCTCGCAGATTGACGTTAACACCCGTATTTTCGATATTCACTGCCGCAGCAGCGTCCGTCACAATGGTACCGTCGCCAATGCGAATACTGGTATTGTTCAGACCGAATACCCCGATACCGCCGAAGGAAATTACATCCACTGCACCAAAGCTGACCGCCCCCGTGTTGTTAACGACGTTAATACCAGCACCACCGGTGCCTCCACCTTGAGCATTGTCGATCACAGCGCTCTGCATCGAAATGCCGCCTGTATTGTTGGTATACGAAATTGCGGCAAACTGCGACGCTGGCACACGATCATTCAGGATCGTCGTAACAGCGGCGGGAGTGCTTCCAAACAGGACAGGACTTGATGAATTTGTGACCAAAATCCCTTCCTGTGCGCGACCTGTGATTCGCGTCGCTCCCTGGAATTGAACAGAACCGGCATTGTTGCTGATCGAAATTGAGGCCAGATCGGTGCCGTCGATGGATGTGTTGCCCTGCACAATAAAGCCACTGCCGGCCGCGTTGTTGGTCAAGTTAACTCCGTTGCCAAAGCTGCTGCGGCCAGCTGCAGTACCGCTGATCACAAGGTTCTTCCGAAACGTTACGTTACTGCCTGCCAACTGATCATGGACAGATACCGCGGATTCCGTACCGACTCCAGCGCCCAGTCCGTTGATAGTCGTGAGTCCTGCAAACGTTGTACTGCCGGACGACTGCGAAATATCGATGCCTTCCGCATTGCGACTCGAGATCAGCAGAGGATCTGAGAATGTGATTTGTCCAGAAACATTATTGATTCGGATGGCCTGCTGCGCTGCGTTATCAATCGTGATCGCACCGAGCGCGGCGTTTGTCTTGCGAAAGATGTAAGTTCCCGCGCTGTTTAGGATGGCGATGCCGTTCCCCGGGCTGTTTGTAATTGACGCATTATCGATTGTTGCAGCGCCACCAGTATTGTTCTGAATCAGGATTCCGCCGCCAGTCGAAGTCAGATTGGAATTCGACATATCAACTCGGCCACCCGTCATATTTTCGATCGTCAAGACCGGTTGGGCCGACGTGTTTGTCAACGCTGCCAGACCAAAGAAGTTCGTTGATCCATTCAGGCCGAAGTCCGTCGAACCAAAGGTAATCACACCATTGCCGCCATCCACATGAAACAGCGGACCACTTGCCGTGGCACTGGAAGTCAGCGTCGTATTGGTGATCGACGTCGTACCGGTCGTATTCAGGAGACGAATCCCGGAAACGCCGGCGTTTCGCACCAGAACATCGTTGATTATTGTATTGCCAACGCCGTTGCTGAAGATGCCGCTGCCTGTTGGACTGTCGATGATGAAGCCCGAGAACTGGCTGCCTTGAGCCATCGTGACTGTATTTCCGGCAGTGTTCGCCAGCGTTGGTCGCAGGAACGCTGAGTTAGCAGTAAACGTTGGCGACTTTGGCAACGCAACTTGTGTCGTTGTGCCCAGCAGATCGACGGTCACTGTTGAATTGGTGTTGCGGCCCGGGACAATCAGACCTTCCCCAATGACTTGCTGATCAACAGCCAGATTGACGACGTTCTGCGGCGGTGCATTGAAAACACTTCCTGCATGCACAAAGACGATATCTGAGCCCGCACCCAGTCCCTGAGTCAGCAGCGAGAATGGATCGTTAACTGTGCCTGTGAACCCCGGTCCTGTGGCATTGCTGTTGACGTGAGCAATTTTCAGGACAGCTCCGCCGCGTGTCGCCACTTGACCTGCATTCGCAACGTCGGTAACCGCTGCGAGCACATTCGTGTTACGTCGAACGGGATCTCGAAATCGTTGTATCGCCGAACGCTTGGTATGTTCCTGGCTGCTGAATCCACCCATATGGACAATCGCATTGAACGAAACGGTGGTGTTAAACAGCTTGTCGTCAGTCACTTTCAGACCAACTTCCAGCCAGCGACCGATGTCTGCCTGAACACGCGATGACCAACCGCTAAATGGCTGAACGCTGGTTCCCTCATAGTGATAACCGCCGCCAAACATTCTGAGATCAATCTTTTCTGCCATTTCCCCTGGCAGCAGAAAACCGGCTTCAGCATCAAATCCCTTCAACGCTTCAGCGACTGAATCAATCCGTGTATAGGTTAGGTTAGATGCAGAAAAAGCGACGCTGTTCGGATCAACTCTCTGCTCAACCAATGTCGGAGCGCTGGCAAAGGGTTGGTAAAAGTTTCCGCGCGCTTCCCATGTGTTGGCCAGCAATTCCGCCCCAACTCCCCATTGCTGCAGACGCGCACCAGTCAATTGGTCAGCGTTGAAATAACTGTTTACACCGCCGACGACATCCAGATCAGGAAAGTAATGCCGATAACCACCGCCAAAACTCCAGGCCAACTGGCCGCGGTTTGCCAAACCCAATTGAGCGTCCCCGAAAAGAAGCTCGTTTTCAACGTTGAAATACGGGGCCAGATTCAGGAGGCTGATCGATTGCTGTCGCCCCACGGTGCTGCCTGCGGAGTGGCCAGCGCGAACTGCCACGCCGAAGCCATCTCGATTGTAATCCACGGTCTCTGACGCCGAACCGCTTGGCGTGCGGCCAAACGTGTAGTCTTCGTCCTGTGACAGTGCGCTGCCGGAACCAGCAAGGAGCCCCACCAGAGCAGCGGCTCGGGACAGTTTCTGAAGCCAGCGATTAGGGTTCTGAACGATCTTCATGACGTTCCTCAAACCAAGGTCGTGATCCGCTAGACCGATTTGGTTTTGCGACGGACAAGCCGGAGAAGCTTGTTCTGGATCACTGGTGCTTGTTGAGTCTCCAACTGTTCCCCGGACTTCGAACATCATGTTCGAACCAGAATCCGAGACCAGCCGTGTTGATGAAAAAGCTAAGCCGTAGTTCAAGCAAAACTTCTCCATCAAGAGACGCCGCCCGTTGTAACTGTGCCGGAAAACGCCAGCAACAGGGTTTGCAGGGTTGGCAGTGCTAAATTTTTTCACGATTGACCGCCAGGTCAGACACTTCTGCCGAAACCCGGAACTTAACCTGGTACCTCGGCAACTTTCGCTTGTTTGGAACCGAAAGATCAATTCCACTCCGGACATTAATACTGATTTTATGTACACTTAAGTTGACTGAACTAATTAACAGGACGCCGCGCAACATCCGAGCGACGGCCAGCGTTGGTCGATTTCGCGGTTTTGATGTACACATAGACCGGAACCGGCGAAAACATAATTCACTAAAGCCCCCATGTTCACATGTCGAACATGAGAGGACAGGCGGAAATTGATCGAACACCCCTCCTGTGTATTCGCGAGAAAACAAGGCATTGAGGCTTCGGCATGCGAATCTTTTCGGGTCGCTCATGAGTTTCTGATGTTCAGACCTGAGATTGCCCCCCTGTCAGCGAATCTACTGGGTCACGTGGTGATAAGCATCGTGCCGCGGAAGGCTTCAAGCGCTGCGATCACTTGCAATAAAAACTGCAAGTCGATCTTTCGCAATCGAGTGCATCAGATTTTTTTAGACATCAAAAACCAATTCACACACAGGTATCCCAATGCAGTTCTCTTTAAATTCTTCCCCAGGGCCAATCGCTGATTTTCGACTTCAGGCCGGGTTTGGAACGATGCTCATTTTGGCGGTAATTTGTTCGTTGCAAACTGTAAACGGGCAAACAACTTCTGACGAAAAATCCGCATCGACTGAGAGCGAAGAAAAAGGATTCAGCCTGATTGCAGAAGGCACGCGGCCACTCGCCACTGTCACGTTCGCCAGTGCGGATCGATTTGTGGATGAGGCCCGTTACATCTTTGACGTCGCTGGGTCACCGGACTCTTTCAAGATCGTGGAAGACTGGCTGTCCGGAACCATGAACGATCTTGAAGGCTTTAATCGCGAAAAGCCATTCGGTGTGATGGCTTATTTACCAGCCGTATTCCCGCCAATACCAGAATTTATTGCGTTTGTGCCGGTGGATTCGGTCGAAGCGGCCACCAAGCTCGTGGAAAAAGCACCTGTTGTTATCAGCAAGAAAGACGAAGAAGGCCGGTACGAAGTCATTGGCCCAAATCGAACGTATCCCGTGTTGATTCGAGATGGCTATGCTTTCATACCGTTGGGAGACAATCCTCCTGTCGAAGCTCTTGATCGACCATTGCCAAATCCCGCTCAGCTGTTGGCGAGTCAGGCTGAGCAGTTTGATGTTTCCGTATGTCTGGATATCGAATCGATCCCCGTTGCCACACGCGCGCTGCTGATGAATATTATTACGTCTGGAATATCGACTCAACTGCAGCAGCGAGATGATGAGCCAGACGGTGCGTACCGCATTCGCAGGACAGAAGGCCAGCGCGGCTTGCAGGCATTGAATCAATTGATCATGGATTGCCAGAAAGTCACGTTTGGAATAGACGTATTACAGGCGGAAAACGCAGTCAACATCGACATAGTGATTGATGCCCTGGAAGGTACAAAACTACTGCAGGAAATTCTGCAGTCCACTGAGCGGCCCAGTTACTTTATTCCCTTGCTCGATGAAGACGCAGCAGTATCCATTTCAATGTCGTCCATGATGGCGGAGCGTGACAAGACTGCCTACACGGAGATGATTGAGGGTGTGCGAATGGAAGTCGCTCGCTTGATCGAGGAAAACAAACTCGGCCCAACTCCCGATGAAAACAGTCCGATTGGTCGAGCTCTCTCAGCAATTCAAAAGAGCCTGGATGTCGGACATGTCGATATTTTTGCGCAGTTTTACAAGGATTCTGCGGGCAAACTTGCGATCGTTGGAGCATCCCGCGTTGAGGAAGGTGACGATATGGGAGCGGGACTGCTGGACGCATTGACGCGTCTGAAGGACGTCGATGCAATCAAGAAAGCAGGAACTCTGCAAATCGGTTCAGGCGAACACCAGGGAATCACTTTTCATCGTCTGACATTTGCCCAGCAGCCAACAGAAGCCGTAGAAGTTTTCGGCAATGAAATCGGCATTACAGTCGGCGTTGGCGCGCGTTCTGTCTGGGCGGTATTGGGTGGAGACTCTTCTTACGGCACACTCATGAACGTGATGGACGAGTTGGAAGAAGCAAATCAGTCGCCTCAGGATTATTTTACTCCGCCGAATCTGCGCGTCATCGTCAACGTAAATCAGCTCGTGGAAATGGCGACCAGCGCAGATACTGCCGGCAAGAAAGCTCGAGCAGACAAAGAGCAAGCTGCAGCAGCAACCGATAGTGCAAAGCCTGCCGTGCAATCCGAAAAGCCACCAGCAGACGTCGCACCGCAAGGTTCGAGAGGAAATCGTGGTGGCGGGGTTGGTGGTCGCCAAGGTGGAGAACGTGCGGCTCTTCAGGCACAGCGACGTGAACAAGGCGGGCAAATCTTCCGCGATACATTGGCTGAGGGTGATGATCGAATTGAGATCGATTCACGGCTCACCGAAACGGGAGCTCGCATGCGTATTCGCCTGGAACAGGCGTTTGTAAAAATCTTTGGGCGACTAGTCACATTGCGACTGGCAGGTGCTGGTGAAGAAAGCCCACGCAAGGTCGACGGCGAGAAGCGGACAAACGAATAGCATCGTTTCCGGAGTAAAAACCCTAACGAGTTATTGGCTTAGTAAGCCGCAACAGACCGCTAGCGTCGGGTGTATGTCTCACAAACTCAGGCAAAACACCCGCGACTAGCGCACTTTCAAAGACGACACGAGGAGTGGTGGCTCAGAAAAGGGGTCATCATTCAACCGAGATTTCAATTGGGTGTTGGCTGATGTCACTCAGCGGAGACAACGCCGGCTTCCTGCGTTGTGGGCTCACTTCGTCGTCTGAATACAGCAACTCGTCGGATTCTTCACCTCCATAGTCGACACTTACATCGTGGATGGTTTCCTTTGATGCAGCGACGAGCAGTTTGGAATCCTCAGCATCAGCTGCCGGACCAAATTTCAATACGCCGTCCACGGATGCCGGTTTAGGTTTGGGAGCCGGTGTCAGATCCATTCCGGGCGGCAACATGGATGATCTGGCCTTCGGTTTTCCGCTGGACGGCAGTGTCAGATTTCCGCGACGTGGTGCCTGTGATTCGCCGAATGCATGTACAATTCCGGATGGATTTCCGGGTTGGGTTTCGTGACCAGCCTGCATGATGCCACCATCGGGATTGTCCAGAAACCGTTGAGCAATTTCGTGTCGCAGGTTCTGTCGAATATTGAAGACCACTCCATCTGGCTGGCGGACCGAAATCTCGTCGATGACCCACTGGCTGTTTTCTTTCAGCAGCCGCACGCTTACAGGTTGATTTCCCGATTGTGACAGTTCTACCGTGGCCTGTGAATCGGCCATTGTTGTTGACTGAGTTGGTCCCAGCAGCATTTCAGGGAGGCGATCAAATTCTTCCGGAACGGCTTTCAGATTTCCCCAGATCAACCGATTGAAGTCCGTTGAGCAGGAGCGTTTCACACCTTCCAGATCCTGCTTTCGCCATGCTGAAGCAAGTTCAATGATTGGAACTGTCACTTGCAAATGACTTCGCAACGAAGCAACCTGCATCGCGGCATTCGGATACTGAACATCATCCACATTCAACTTTCCGTTTTCGCTTCGCATAATGATGTTGCAGATCTGTCCAGTGTCCGACATGAATTGCATCTCTGTGGTATCACCGCGAACGTCGGTTTCTTGCAACGTCAATTCACCTCGCGGAACCTCGGCAATGGGAAGCTGCGAAACGAGAGCTGGATCAATGCGATCCCATGTACCCTTTGAGAATTCTTTTGTAGACAGCTGCCTCAGGATCGGCACGTTCTGTTCGTGCAAAGCTGAGACAAACAATATCGCTCGTGCAGGAGCGGTGAAAGCTGATTCCAGCTTCTGTTGCTTACGTGTCTGGCGATCGTATATCGTGATATCCCGAATGACAAACGACGATTCTACAGCTCCTTCGGAAAGTTTCTCGACAGCTTTGCGATCGTCATTCTTGAGCGTAGTGAGATCCAACTGCACAATCTGAGTTTTGTCAGGCACCATGATGGTCAATTGACCAGAGAATGAGCGAATTTCAAAGTCGTCCGGTGCATGTTCTGCGGACGGCATGTGAATCATGGCAAGATCGCCAATTTCGAGCGATGTACTGAAAAACGTTGGGTCGCAGAGC
>JAYVNW010001290.1:0-2846 GCA_043758225.1 Candidatus Kuenenia sp.
CAATTCCGTTGCCATCGTTCGGCCTCCTTCCTTGGAGTCGCCGCTAGTCTACATCAAACTGTCTAATTCACGAATCAATTCTTGGACCGGTTCTAAGTGACACGCGAGCCTTCGTGGCACCCGTCGACCAGAAATTGATAGGACAATTGATTCGGCAAACGCTCCGCGCGGCGGCGCGATAATTCGACGAGCGACCGGCAATCACCGACGAACCGTTGAGTGGCATCAAGGATGCGGATTCATGGCAGGCTGGCGGTCAAGAGAACTGGAAGTCAGACACAACTCGTTGCTCAATTACGCGATCTCGGAACCAGCCAACAAGAAACTCTCCGGCTCGGTATCGCGGAGATTCAATGGGAACACGGATCAATCCGGCCGATCGAGCAAAATGGCCAAGATGCGCCTTTGTCTTCGACCGTCAGCCATCCGCGCTCAGATTCAAAAGCGGTGCAAAAAAACATCCGAAGTCTGGAAGACTTCGGATGTTTTTGAAGAGGTCACTTCGCGATGAGGTCTTGGGATGCGAATTAGTACCGCACACTGACACCCGCGATCAGCGAATGCGCTTGCACCTGGTTTGTTAGCGACTGCGGAGTGCCGACCGGAAAACCCGTTGGGCCCGTGACACTGTTATTGATGAGATACACATACGCCGCGTTGAGGTCGACATTTTTCGCAAACTTGTAAGTCCCACCCAGCGCGACGTTCTGATTCTGAATCAACGGGCTGAGCAAATTGGTCATAACGGCCCCCGATTGAATCGGATTTTGGTTGAAGTTGTATCCCGCCCGGGCGGTCATCTTTTCGTTCATGCGATATTGAACGCCAACCGCGCCAGCAAAGACGCTACGCCATCCCAGTTCGCGGTATCCATCGGTGTGTTCGAAGTCGAGATAGCGTCCGTCGATGGCGAAGGTCCAGTTCTCCATGCCCGTGTACGACAAGCCAGCTGACAGAATCATCGGGTAATCGAGGTTGAAATGGACGGTTTTCGGTGCGCCAGCGGCGGCGGTGAAGAAATCCAATTGCTCGATCCATTGTTTGCTCTTGAACGTGAATCCGGCGTTAATCCCATTGTCGCCCCGCCAATAGCCACCGACCTGGAGTCCGCCACCCCAGGCCATTTGATTGCCTTGTCCTGGAAGTGGAAGGGGAGTAATGACCCCTGGTCCCAGCGGATTAAAAGTCACTGTTTCCGTGGTGATCGTCGGCGCGAGGCCCAACGAAAAGTTCTCGGTCAGTTGATACGACATCGTCGGTGCGATCTGCATGATTTCTGCGGCGGCGTACGCAGGCGTCAGTAGCCCAGTCAACGGCGGGATCCCCGTTTGGACCGACGACATGTTGTTCTTAAATCCTGCGATGCCGTAGACGCCCAAGCCGACTGTCAGCGGGGTCCCTTCAAGATGGTGGACCCAGCCGATCGACGGAATGGCGGTCCAACCCGGATCACTGCTGATCTTCGGTTGCCCACTAAATTGAGTCCTGATGTCGGCGTTGAGCACTTCGACGCCAAAACCGATTTCGTTGCTGGGAAGTGCGCTGATCGAACCTGGGTTCCAGTGCAAGGCTCCCATCGAATCCAGTGGAGCAGCCGTTCCGGCACCACCCATCGAGCGGTTGACCGGGCCAACTCCCGTTAGAGAGATGCCCTGAGCTTGAAGCGATCTTCCGGGAGTGATCGCTTCCAGAAGGAGGACGGTGCAAACGCAGGCGCGCAGAAATCCCATCTTAGGCATGGCCGTGTCTTCCTTGACGAGTTGGGGCGAATCCTGCACGTGAAGCAGATTTGAAATCAGCAATCCAATTGCCTTTTTTTCATCGTCAATGCGCGCGGATATTCGGACTAAACCTAGTTGCACGAACAAAGAACAATCACGTTATCTGCTGGAATTCCGGGATAGCTGGCATAACCGGCAAACTCTCGCGCGGCGATGCATTTCATCCGTCACAATAATGGAACTCTGTGCTGGCCCTGGATGTTGTGAGCTGAGACCAACGTGTTGGGAGCGTGGAACAGGGCCGACAAGTCGTGTCAGACTCGGATCGTTACGGTGTGAGCAATGTCACGAAGGATGGCGGTATTGAGGAGTTGACTTCGTTCGTTTTGCCCCAGCATCGGAGCTTTTGGAAGGGCGCTGGATCCTGCGGGGGAGAAGTATTGATGCACCAGTTGCTGTGCCAACACGGCCACCAATTTGATGCGGCGTCTTCAGTCGACCAGCGAGTCATTTGCCCAATCTGCGGATCGGTGACAACATTGCTGGCCGAGATGCACATACCAGTCCCAGGTCCTCTCGATCGGACGGTCGGCTACCAAGAGTCTGTCTCGGACAACAAACAATCCAAGTCGACTCCGAAGCCGGATTCAGGTCAGACGGTCGTCGTGGAAGCCCCCAAGGTGCTCGATGACGCACCGATGGTGTTCGGTCCCACAGTGGACTTGCCGGCTTCGCCAATCGAGCCACCACTTTCAGCGGCAGCGAATGATGGAAACCGGACCATCATTTTCGAGGCGACAGATTCCAAAGTGGCAGAGTCATTCGGGACGGTTGATCGACCCGTCAAATCCGTTTCTGAGGCAGTCGTCACTCCACGCAACGAAACGGGCGCGGCCCCGAAACCGCCTGTTGAGGTTTCATCTCTCACGGTCGCCGATGTTGCAAATCGAACAAGGCTCTTCCGGTGTTCCGGGGAGGCAAGGTTCAAAGCCACGGATGAAACACGGAATGAACACGGATCCGGACAGCGAACAAAACAAAGTCGAAAAAAGGTGAGGTGACGGAACGAGGGCGCGTCACGTTTTCTAACCTCTTGCTGGGACCGTGTTTTATCCGTGAAAAATA
>JAYVNW010001291.1:0-1542 GCA_043758225.1 Candidatus Kuenenia sp.
GAGATCACCAGTCTGCTGGATCAGTTGGTGAAGTCCCGGGATCAACGCCGTGATGCGTTCGTACGGCAGATGACGGTCGCTCAGACTTCTGTGCTGGGGGAAGATCGTGATGCCACGATGAAGGCGCTGACCGGCAAAGGAATTCCTCTGAATTCCATCCGCGAGGCCCTCAACATGGTAACAGCCAGTGGTTCTCGGTTCACGGTGTTCGCTTTGGTGGATGCGTTGACGCGCATCTCCGGACGAATTCGAAACGCCGGTGACCGAGCCGAACTGGATTCCCGCATCGGTCGCCTGCTCACGCTGGCGGTTTAGCAGGAGACCCATTATGCCGTATCTGAAACTATGGCACGGTCACCGGAATCCGGATGAACAGCTCGACGGGTGGGGAAAAGACGGTCCGACCTTCGGACCGTTTTCATTTTTCCACATGACCTATAGGTCGTTCCAAAAGTTTTGCGACAGTTAGTTAGCTAACGCATCGGCCATGCAACACCGGAAAAATATACCGTGGAGTAGCGACTTGTTCATTGCCATTGCAGTCAGTTTATCATTGGTAATGTTCAGTAATTCGGCTTTTGTCCGTGCTTGATGGCCCTGGAGTTCCTGATGCTTCAGATGATTCCACACTTGTTCATCAGGGTTCCAGTCTGGTGAGTACGTTGGCAGGTGAAACACATGCAGGCGTGGCTGGCTGGCGATAAATGCCATCGTTCGCTTCGATGTATGTGGGGGAGCTTGGTCCATGACAACAACCAGATGGCGGCGAGAATGGTGCTTCAGCATTTGGGAAAGAAACTCGATGACTTCTTCTGATGCGATTCGTTTATCATGCAGGCGAAATATGAGTTGGCCTGACCGTGTGATTGCTGAAATGGCGGAGACTCCTCCCCGATTGCCGGTCACTTGCTGCTTCGGCGTCTTTCCACGAGGAGCCCACGTTTTCCCCAACAACGCGGTCAAAGAAATATTGGCTTCGTCCTGAAAGTACAAAATTCCCTGATATTTCCGCACGGCCCGGCGAATCTTTGGCAACTCTTTGCGCCGCCACGCTTCCCGTTCCGCCTCCGACAATTCGAAATACTGCCTTTCAGGCTTCTGATACGTTAACCCTGCTTCGTGCAAACGCCGCATCATTGTTTGCGTGGAAACCTGAACCCCATATACTGACCGCACAACTTGAATCAATCGTCGCGTTGTCCAAAAATCAGTTTCAAAACCGTATTCAGAGGCCCGCGCGATGCAGATCTTTCTGAAGCCAGCGGAATCCAGTCCTGTCAGCGTCCGTGGTCTTCCGGAAACAGCCCTGCGATTGAGACCTGAAGCACCTTCCTTATGAAAACGCACCAACCACCGATGAATGGTCGATCGAGTCGTTCCATACGCCGTCGCAACGTCGGACACCGCGAATCCATTTGCGATTACTGCGTTTACCGCTCGGATACGAACATCCACCGTAGAATTTCCGCTAATTATCAGCGATCCGTCGCTCATGAAAAAGTTATGTCATAGACGAATCATCGTGTCAATAGAAGTGTCGCA